>CADBLU010000226.1 GCA_902795605.1 uncultured Prevotellaceae bacterium
AGCCATTGGGCATCACCACAGATGTGATTTTACTTTTATAGGTTACACCCTGGAAAGAGAAGAGATTGTCGGCAATAATGGTTTCCGAGAAATCAAGTGCCACCGTTTTTGACCCAGCAGCAGTGGCATTGTTAATAATTCGTGCGACTACATCCCAGTCGTTACTATTATAAGCCGCACCGTCTACGCTTTTAAATTGGATGGACTTCATTTGACTCCATTGTAGATACATCATGTTGCTCGGAGGATACGCATTATTAGATAACTTTCCACTGCTACTGAGGCTGACTACCGCAATACTATCATCAAAATTAATGGTGATGTCTACGCCATCAAAGTGGTAGTAGTCAATTGCCATGACATCGACATGAAACATCAGAAGCAGAATGATTGCTGCTATGCTTTTCCAGATTTTTCTTTTTATTATCATAATTTGGCAATTTTATTTGATACAGAACTTTTATGTGGGCTATAGTACTCCTTAATCTCAAACCAGCGAGGCAGACAACAGACAATATGAGCCTGAGTATTTTCTTTGACAACAGCGTAAAGTTTCACTGTCGTCCATTCTTGTATGCCACAAAGATACAAAAAAATTTCCGTTTTGTCAAAGGTTTCTTGGATTTTTTTACTCATGCCGCATGTTTGTATCTCTTGCCTTATGCACTGGTCCGAAAAAAGCGGGAGTATTATAGATACTATTTGCCGGTCGTTTTATAGGGTTTTGAGAGAATTTTTATACAAATAGTTGATTCGGGGACAATAGGTATATAATTCCCCTTTATTCATGTCAAATTCAAATTCCTTGTAAAAATCGCCCGTGATACGGAAAAAAACTATAATTTTGTCTTTTGATAACATAGGCCGTTGTCAAGAATAAGAAAACTGTTTTTATCATCAATCAAATGATGAGCTTTTCCAGGACACAGATGAATATGAATTTACAAGAAGCGATAGAGGCCCGGCATAGTGTAAGGGCATACCGGGAGCAGCCGCTGACAGAGGATGTCGTCAGGGTGCTTGAAGAAGAGATTGCGAGGCTGAACCGTGTAGGTCGCCTTCATATACAATTGATACAGAACGAGCCCAAGGCGTTTCTGGGGACTTTGGCTAAGTATGGCAGATTCAGAAACGTACGCAACTACCTTGTCATGGCAGGGCAGAAGGCGGAAGACCTTGATGAGCGTGTGGGCTACTATGGTGAACACCTTGTCCTGCTGGCTCAGACGCTTGGCCTGAACACCTGTTGGGTAGGGCTCAGCTACTCGAAAGTGCCGGGAACGTATGTGCTTGAAGAGGGCGAGAAGATAGCCTGCTATATCGCCATCGGTTATGGTGAGACGCAGGGCACCAGCCATAAGATCAAGACAGCGGAACAAGTGAGTAATGTGAGTGGTCGCGCGCCCTCGTGGTTCAGGAGAGGTGTGGAGGCCGCCTTGCTTGCCCCTACCGCCGTGAACCAGCAGAAGTTCTCGTTTGAGTATGTCGGTGAGAAGGATGGCCGCCATCAGGTGCACGCCAAAAAAGGTTTCTCGCTGGTCGGTTATACTCAGATGGATCTTGGCATCGCCAAATATCACTTTGAGATAGGCGCAGGAAAAGAAAACTTCGTATGGGTATGAAGAAAATCCTGTTTCTTCATGGCTTTTATGCCAGTGGCCAGTGCGTGCCGGCCTTGACTTTGCGCGAGTCTTTCGAGGGACGTGCGGAGGTGATGACTCCAGACCTGCCGATGCATCCGAAGGAGGCCATCAGCCATATCCGCTCGTTGATCGACCAAGAGAAGCCAGACCTCCTTCTTGGCAACAGTTGCGGGGCGTTCTATGCCCAGATGCTGGCTCCCGTCGTTGGCTTGCCTGCCTTGCTCGGCAATCCTCATTTCCAGATGACGGAGTTTCTGAAACAGCGCATCGGCGAGCATCAATATAAGTCTCCCCGGAAGGACGGCCGCCAGCACTTTGTCATCGACGAGGCATTGATAGAAGAGTTTGCCGAACTGGAGACGATTCAGTTCAACTATTGTATCCACAGGAGCAGCGAGAGCCGCCAAGAAGGAATGGACGGCCAAACAATGGCAGAGGAAGACGGGGGCGATTTCTCTTTCAAAGACCGTGTCTGGGGACTGTTTGGCGAGGGTGACACGCTGGCGCACTTTGAGCCGCTGTTCTTGGAACATTACACACACAGTTTCCATTTCCCCGGTCATCATACGCCGACAGCTGATGAGGTACGCACCTGGTATGTGCCTTTGGCGGAAAAGATGCTCATGGAGTATCCGTTGCCCGAAAGAGAGAAATGACACAGACGACCGACACCTAAGAGGCATAGAATATGCAGGCACAGTATCCGAAACACGATGCTGGACAAATAAAATTTACCAATCGCTGAAAATGATAGAATTACAGAAAATTATCCTCGTCTATCTCCTCGTAATCAATGTGGCGACATTCTTCACGTATGGCATCGACAAATGGAAGGCAAAAAAGTCAAAGTGGCGTATCAGAGAGGCTTCCCTTTTGTGCCTGGCCGTGCTTGGCGGCAGTATCGGCGCGTGGTTGGGTATGAGGACATGGCATCATAAGACATTGCACAAGAAGTTCAGATATGGTGTCCCCGCCATCATTATCATTCAACTTGCCATCGCAGGATATCTGCTCTATCAATCAAGGATTGGCGGGTGACATGCGTAGCCTGTGGCCATGATGCCGCGTGTTTCACAGAGTCAAAAGTCAGCTGGCGCAACTGCTCGACGGTGAGGCTCCAAAATAGCGAAAGGGATGGGAAATGAATGTCCGGAAGACATTTTCCCATCCCTTTCGGGGATATAAGTTTGTTGAAATATGAATTAGAGTTGATATGCTGTCGTGCTCTCCTTTTAGAAGAGGAAGGTGCGGATGAGCCAGTAGGAGAACATGCCGGCGAGGTAGCCCACAAAGACAATCCATGTGATGCGGCGCAAATACCAGCCGAAGGTGATTTTCTCGAGACCCATGACCACGACGCCTGCGGCGCTGCCGATGATGAGCATCGAGCCGCCCACGCCCGCACAGTAGGCCAACAGTTGCCAGAAGATGCCGTCGACGGCCATGTCGCCCACTTCGGCGATGGGATACATACCCATACATCCTGCCACGAGCGGCACATTGTCTACAATACTCGAGAGCATACCGATGACACCAGTCACCAGGTAGTGGTTGCCTCCGGAAGCTTGGTCGAGGCCCTGGCCGAGGGCGGTGAGCACGCCTACTTCCTCGAGGCAGGCCACAGCCATGAGTATGCCGAGGAAGAAGAGGATGGTGGCCATGTCGATGTTGCCAAGCAGGTGCGACACTCTTTTGGAGAATCCGTCTTTCTTTTTCACGCCGCGGTAGAAGATTTCGGTGGCGGTCCAGAGGATGCCGAGGACGAGGAGGATGCCCATGAAAGGAGGCAGTCCGGTGAGATAGCGGAAGATGGGCACGAACATGAGTCCGCCCACACCGAGGATGAAGATGGTGATTCGCTGGCGGCGTGTGAAGACGTCCACTGTATCCTGACTGCCGTCTTTCTCATTCTTGGGCAGTTCGCCCTTGAGGTAGTATTGCAGGATAAGAGCGGGGATGACCATGGAGACGAGAGAGGGAATGAAAATCTCCTTGATGACTCCCTGTGTGGTAATCATGCCCTTGATCCACAGCATGATAGTGGTGACATCGCCGATAGGTGAGAAGGCACCGCCGCTATTGGCCGAGACAATGATGGTAGATGCATAGATGAGGCGGTCGTTGCGCTCCTGGACAAGTTTTCTCAGCACCATAATCATCACGATGCTGGTGGTGAGGTTGTCGAGGATGGCCGAGAGGATGAACGTCATGAATGCGATGCGCCACAGCAGTTTTCGCTTGCTTGTGGTGGCTATCATGTTGCGCACGAAGTTGAACCCTCCGTTCTTGTCGACAATCTCGACGATGGTCATGGCTCCCATGAGGAAGAAGAGGGTCTCACCTGTATCACCGAGGTGGTGCTTGAGGATGTCGCCCACTTTCTGCGGCAGCAGTTCGCTGGCGATGCCCGAGATGTAGGCACCTGGGTCGAGCATGAAGATGGTCCAAGTGAAGACGCACATGAGCAGTGCGACGGCAGCCTTGTTGATTTTCAAGCTGCTCTCGAAGGCGATGCAAAGATAGCCTGCGATGAAGACGGTGACGATGGCTAATGTAAGAGATGTCATTGTTGTTAATCTAATTTGAGTGCAAAGTTAACACTTATTCTCCTAACTTACTGCCATTGCCTGATGATTTTCACGAAAACGATTACAATACGGCTTTCCGCCAGTCGGTTTTGCCACGGGTTGTTCACATGGCTCTCAGTGCTCTCAGGATGCCTGCCTCGAGCGCTTTGTCGTAGGAGCGGTATTTGGGCGTCTCGCTCATAGCACCGTCTTTGAGCCTTATGATGTGTGCATAGTATTTGCCCACTTTTCCGAGGAAATATTCGCGGTCGACGAGCACGTCGAAGTGCTTTTTCTCTCTGAGCCATTGCTGTGCGAGAGCGAGGGTAGGGGCGGCGTACACTTTCCTGCGGGCATCGATATCGTGGTTGGGGGTGTTCCAGCAGACGGGCGCGACGGGCTCTTCCGGCTGCACGAGCAGGCCTGCTGTGTCGTAGTGGGCGGTCACAGGTTCGTTGAATCTGCGCTTTCGCAGCATTTTCGCTGTCTCAAGTGAAACTCTTTTCATCTTCGTGAGGTTGTTGGGGAGTTGGTGACTGTGCAGATGTGTCGCCCTCATCGTTTTCTTGTGGGGCGGGTATGCTGGCTCTCAGGTTTTTCAGGAAGTATCTGATGTCGCCTTTGAGTTTCTGGTATTGTGGTGAGCGTGCGTAGCCGGTGTTTTTCTTCAGCATCGACGCCACGCTTTCGAGGCTGTGCTCATAGCATGAGAGCTCGTTGCGCATCTGTGTGTTGTGCATCGCCTTGATGTGTATCTCCGCCTCCCGCTCCCGTCGCAGTTTCTCACACACCTTGTTCAGCATGGGGGCCACCACGTTGTCGTAGAGGTGATGTCCCTGTATGAAGAGATAGGTGGTGTCGGGTGTGACTCCCAACGACTTGAGCTCGTCTTTGAGTGCCAGGTAACTTTCTTTGGCGTCGGGGTTCTCGCGCTGCAGCTGTGCCACTTTTCTCCCCACCTTGTGCCTCACGTTGGCGATGCCGTTGAAGGCGTTTTGCAGGCTGAAATGTCCGGGGTCGATGACTCTGTTGAAATCGGAGAGGCTGAACTCGCCGTAGTCGGGTGTGCGGTAGTACCAGATACTCCACACGAAGAGCGGGAAGATGGCCTGCGAGTAGAGCCTCAGGTATTCTTCGAAGTCGAAAATGTTGTGGTCGTTGAGGGTGGCCATGACACAGACGTCGTGGAGGGAGGGTGCGAAGCACTGGAAGTTTTCTATGGCATAGACATAGGTGTGAAAGACGTAGGGGCTGGTGATGATTTTCTCCGATGTCTTTGTGGCGCCCTGCATGAGGTAGTCGTAGTCGGCGTCGACACAGGCAATCATGGCCTCGCCCACGTTGCTGCTCACCAGATTCATCAGCACTTGTTTCTTGCCTTTCGAAAGGTTGGCTTTCGACGGAAGCATCACCTCGAAATAGAGTTTCTCATTCTCAAACTCGCTGAGCACCATACGCCAGAAGAAGACATCGTCGTAGCTCTCCACGTAGGCGGCGATACGCCTCCGCGCAGCCTTCGGCCTCATTTTGTTGGCTGCGTTGAAGTAGTCAGAGTTGATGTTGTCTTTCAGTCGTTTGGGCATGTGTCTCGAGAGTTGTGGTTGCTTGTTGAGGCGGTCTGGCCCGAGGGTTTTTGGGGGTTAGTAGTCGTCGGTGATGTCCGACACCTCGGTCACTCTGTCTATCCATCCGTTCATCACCACGGCAGGCGAGTGTGTGGTGAGGATGATCTGCACGTTGGGGTTCATCTCCAGCACGATGTCGATGAGTCGTTTCTGCCATTCGATGTGCAGGCTCACCTCAGGCTCGTCCATGAAGAGTACGCAGTGCTTGTTGTCCTGAATGAGTACGGTGAGGAGGATGACCAGTATTTGTTTTTCTCCGCTGGAGAGCTGATAGGGCACGAGCGTCTCGCCTATCTGTGAGAAGAAAATCTCGTTGGCGGAGCGCACGATGGTTTTCCCTGTGTCGGCGAAGAGCTCGTCCATGAGGTCCTGGAACCGTTTCTTGGGTGCGGAGATCTGCTGTGCCTTGACGGCCGCATCGGGAGCGCCGCTTTGGAGTGTCTCGATGATGCGGTTGCCGATGTTCACCTGATAGTCGAGATATTTGCGCTGCAACTGGAAGAGTTGCCAGTCGAGTTCGGTGGCGAGGCTCATGTCCATCTTGGCGAGTGTGTCGAGGTTCATCAGGGGCCTGTCGAACGAGCGGATCACGTCGTATCTGATCCATTTGGCGTCAGAAGGCTGCACTTTCAGTCGTACTCCCTTGAGCATGTGGCTGTGATACTCACCTCCGCCCGACAGTCCTTTCACCACTTTGTTGATGATGGTGCTCTTGCCTTGCCCGTTGGTGCCGCTGAGCACGTTGACGTGTGGGTCAAGGTCCCACTTGATGTGTCTCCGCCCGCTCCAAAGCGAGTCGATTTCTATCTGCTCGATATAGTCTGCGAATTTCTGCATGGTGTGGTGGTGTTATGGCAATCAGATAGCAAATATAGTGAATTTTCCTCAGACTCAGTCCGTTGGAGTCCGTTTTTTTGTTTTTTTATATGAAACGAGCGGGTTTTCGCGCCTCACACATAAGTTTCGAGCCATCTCACCTGTCCTTCCACACGTATGTTTTGGGTGGTGGCAGGCAGCAGGATGGTCTCTCCAGCCTTGAGCGTGGCGGTGTGGCCCTGGTCGTCGGTGAGCGAGCCTTTGCCTTTGACGCCGATGACGATGACGAAACTGTCGAGCCCGCTGTAGTCGATGGTCTTCGGCCGGTCGATGTCGTAGACGGCAGTGGTGAAGAAGGGACATCTCACCACCTCCACACGCTCGTTTTTCGTCAGGGTGTAGTGCGTGCGGTAGTCGGGCAAAACGGCAAAGTCGATGCTCTCCTCCGCCTCTTGAGTGTGGAGCTCGCGGTAGTGCCCTTCGCTGTCGCGTCGGTTGAAGTCGTAGATGCGGAAGGTGACGTCGCTCGTCTGTTGTATCTCCACCACTAAGCATCCTTTTCCTATGGAGTGGATGCGTCCGGCGGGGATGAAGAATACATCGCCTTCGTCGATATGGTAGCGTGCGAGAGCGTCGCAGATGGTATTGTCGGCCACCATGGCCTTGTATTGCTCGGGGGTAATCTGTCGCTTCAGTCCGTTGTAGAGCTGTGCGCCGGGGGCGGAGGGCAGTGCATACCACATTTCCGTCTTTCCTCGCTCCTTGCCCAGGCGATGAGCGGTGGCGTCGTCGGGATGCACCTGTATCGACAGGTCTTTGTGGGCATCGATGAACTTGATGAGCAGTGGAAACTCATCTCCGAAGCGCTGGTAGTTGGCCTTTCCCATCAGGCGGTGGCGCATGATGGCCACCAGTTCGTTGAGGGTCTTGCCGGCATACTCACCGTCGGCCACCACCGTCTCGTGTCCTTCCACGCCTGATATCTCCCAACTTTCGCCCACCTGATGTCGCTGGCAGTCGATATGTTTGAGTGCGGCAATTTTATCTCCACCCCACATGGTGGATTTCAAAAGCGGTTGAAATTTAATCATGCCTGTCATACTTTCTGTGACTTATGTCAGTTGTCCTTCCAGAATGGGGTGGTGAAGAGGATGAGGACATTGAATATCTCAAGACGGCCGAGGAGCATGAGGGCCGTGCACACCCATTTGAGATAGATGGGCAGACTGCTCCATGTCATGTCGGGCCCCAGTTCGCTGAGTGAAAGGCCCACGTTGCTGATGCAGCTGATGGAGATGATGGCCGAGTTGGTGACGTCGTGATTGGCTGCCATCATCAGGGCCATGGTGCCCAGGCAGGCGAGGATATAGACAGCGAAGCTGGCCATGAGGCTATGGACGAGCGACGATGGGATGGCCTTGCCGTTGAGTTTGATGGGCAGCACCGCCCTCGGGTGCATCATGTGTATGAACTCGTTGCGGATGAGTTTGAGGACCATCAGTGCCCTTGAGCTCTTGAAACCGCCGGTCGTAGAGCCCGAGCATGCTCCGATGAACATGAGCGCATAGAGCAGCATCCATGTGATGTGGGGCCATGTGCCCACATGGTCGGAGAAAATGCCCGTGGTGGTCATCATCGACACCACGTGGAAGGTGGACTTCCTCAGCGCCTCCTCCAGCGGATAGCCGTTGTGGAAGATGAGGATGACAGCGATGACGAGGCTTGAGGCCACCACGAGGAGGGTGTAGAAGCGCCACTCCTCATTGTGCAGGAAGTCGTGCCACTTGCTGCGCTCGTTGCGGCTGAATTCCTTCAGGCTGTTCCGCCACTCCTTGCCCCATTTGATGCGCCGCATGACAGCCACCATGAAGAGCATCGAGAAATTGATGCCCGAGAGATATTGGAAGATGATGGCGATGTATTCTATCGCCGGCGCGTGGAAGTGGGTGATGCTGTCGTTGTGGATGGAGAAGCCGCCGGTGGCGGTGGTGGTCATGGCGTAGTTGATGGCACTGAAGCCGTCCATGCCTGCCAGCGCATAGCAGATGCCGCAGCCGATGGTGAGCACGATGTATACCCACCAGATGCGCATGGCGGTAGAGCTGAGCCTCGGATGCATCTTGGAGCGGATGGGGCCAGTGGCTTCGGCAGAGAACACCTTCATCGAGTTGCCCACCATAGAGGGAAGGATGGCGATGGTGAAGAAGACGATTCCCAGACCTCCGATCCATTGCGAGAGCGACCGCCAGAAGAGCATGGCCTGATGGTGCTCGAGCTGTGCCTCGACGTCGTTGAGCATAGAGGCTCCCGTGGTGGTGAACCCGGACATGGTCTCGAAGAACGCGTCGGTGGTGACATTCCACATGGAGGTGGGGCGCAGGAGGCTGATGTGTCCGAAGAAGCCACCGAAGAGATAGGGCAGCGACCCGAAGATACTGAATGAGATCCATGTGAGGGTGACCACCACATAGGCATCGCGGCGGCTCATGGTGGTGGGTGCGCCGATGCCGAACCGCAGCAGTCCAACTCCTGCCACGGCAGTGATGGCGGTCGACAGGATGAACGGGAGCAGGTCGGCGCTATGATAAAAGAGGGCGGAGGCAACGCATAGCGTCATGAACACTGCCTCGAGCAGGAGCAGTGAGCCTATCACTTTGGATATGAGTCGCTTGTTGAGCATCAGTTGGTGAAAAACTTTTCGATGTTCCTCATATTGGTTTCATGGCAGATGACCACAACGATGTCGCCTGCCTGTATTTGGGTGCCTCCAGAGACGAGCATGCCCTCTTTGCCCCTGACGAGTCCGCCTATGGTGCATCGCGGGGGCAGTCCGAGCTCGAACACTTTCTTGCGTGTCACCCTTGAGCCGCTCTGGGCGGTGAACTCCGCCACGTCGGCGTTGACCGACGCCAGGTAGCCGATGTTTTTCACGTCGGCACTGAGGAAAAGCTGGTAGATTTTGCTGGCTGCCAGCTGCTTTTTGTTGATGATGGTGCCGATGTCGAGACTTTCTGCCATGCTCAGGTAGTTGGAGTTCTCTATCATGGCGATGGTCTTGCGCACACCCAGTTTCTTCGCGGTCAGGCATGCCAGGATGTTGACCTCGTCGTTGCCGGTGAGTGCCACAAATCCTTGCGTGTTGCTGATGTTCTCCTCTTTCAGCAGGTTGATGTCGCGGCCGTCGCCATGGATGACGATGGCGTTGCTGTCGTCGATGTCGTCTTTGACCTGCTCGCAGGTGCGCTCGTCGATTTCAATGATTTTGGTCTTGATAAACGACGGCATCTCTTTGGCTGCTCTCACGGCGGTCTTTCCTCCACCCATGATGATGACGTTGCGCACGTCGGCGTAGTGCTCTTTGCCCACAATCTTGCGGATGTAAGAGATGTAGTTGACGGTGGTCATGAAATAGACGATGTCGTAGAGCCGCAGCTCATCGTTGCCTCCGGGGATGATGGTGTCGTTGCCGCGCTTGATGGCCACGACGTGATAGGGGTCCTGGGGTCCGCAGAGCAGGCGCAGGGGCTGGTTGAGGATCTCGCAGGTCTCTCGCAGTTTGATGCCCAGCATCACGAGAGAACCTCCGTGCACGTCCCACCGTTGTCTCACCCAACTGAGTTTGAGTCCTTTGATGATGGTGTTTGCCGCGAGTTTCTCGGGATAGATGAGCGTGTCGATGCCCATTTTCTTTACGATGCCGTCGTTGTCCACATCGACGAAGCCGAACTTGTCTACCTGGGCCACGGTCTTGTGCGCGCCCATGGTGTGTGCTATGACACAACTGGTGATATTGACATTCTCGTCGGGTGTGACGGCGATGAAAATGTCGGCATCGTAGGCCTCTGCCTGCCGCAACGTCTTGATGTCGGTGGGCGAGCCGTGGAGCGTCATCAGGTCGTATTCGCTGCTGAGATTGTCGAGTTTGTCGTAGTCCTCGTCGATCAGTACGATGTCCTGGTCGCTGCGTGAGAGCAGGTGGGCCAGATGCGAGCCTATGGCGGTGGCGCCAGCGATAATGATTTTCATAGGCTGAGGATGGTTTGCTTGATGGATGCGGTGTCGATGCCTGCCAGTTGGCGCAGCTCCTCCACTTTGCCGTGCTCCATGAATTGGTCGGGCAGTCCCATGCGGCAGATGAGGGGATGGTAGTGATGCTCAGTCATCCATTCTGTCACGGCAGAGCCGAAGCCGCCGGCTATGCATCCGTCTTCGATGGTGATGATGCGGTCGAAGTGTGAAGCCACCTCCTTGAGAATCTGCTGGTCGAGAGGCTTGGCGAAGCGCATGTCGTAGTGGGCCACGGAGCGGGTGCTCCCCTCGGCGGCCAACTGGTCGATGGCCTCTGCCACGCTGTTGCCTATCGGTCCAAGGCTGAGCACGGCCACGTCGGTGCCTTGCCGCAGGCAACGGCCTGTGCCGACCTCTATCTCATGCATCTCACACCGCCAGTCGGGGCGCACGCCGCGTCCTCTGGGGTAGCGTATGACGAAAGTGCCCTTGCCTTCGAGTTGGGCGGTATACATGAGGTGGCGCAGTTCGCGCTCGTCCATCGGCGATGCGATGGTGATATTGGGGATGGGCCGGAGGGCCGCGATGTCGAAGGCGCCGTGGTGTGTGGGTCCGTCTTCGCCCACCAGTCCGGCCCTGTCGAGGCATATCACGAGGGGCAGGTTGAGGATGGCCGCGTCGTGGATGATGTTGTCGTAGGCACGCTGTGCGAAAGCGCTGTAGATGTTGCAGAAAGGCAGCAGTCCGTCTTTTGCCATGCCTGCGGAGAAAGTGACGGCGTGGCCCTCGGCGATGCCCACGTCGAAGGTTCGCTTGGGCATGGCTTTCATCATGATGTTGAGCGAGCAGCCCGACGGCATGGCCGGCGTGACGCCCACGATGCGCTTGTTGCTCTTGGCCAGCTCGAGGATGGTATGGCCGAAGACATCCTGGAACTTGGGCGGCTGCCCGGTGCTGTCGGTGACGATGCGCTCGCCGGTGTCGACGTCGAATTTTCCGGGCGCGTGCCAGGTTTGCGCGTTCTTCTCTGCCGGCTCATAGCCTTTGCCCTTGACGGTATGCAGATGCAGCATCTTCGGTCCGTCCATTTTCTTGAGTTGCCTCAACAGTCGCACCAGCTCCACCACGTTGTGCCCGTCGAAGGGTCCGAAATAGCGGATGTTGAGACCTTCGAAGATGTTCTGCTGATGGCTGATGGCCGACTTGAGGGCGTTGTTGAAGCGGATGAGACCGTGGCGCCGGTTCTCGGAGAGCAGACCTTTTTTCCGCATCCATTTGGCGATGCGGTAGCGCAGGTTGTTGTAGGTCTCCGACGTGTTGAGCGTCAGGAGATACTGTTTCATGCCGCCCACCGAGCGGTCGATGCTCATGTTGTTGTCGTTGAGGATGATGAGCATGTCGTTGGGTGTCGACGACACGTTGTTGAGTCCTTCGAAGGCCAGACCGCCGCTCATGGCGCCGTCGCCGATGATGGCCGCCACCTTATGCTTCTTTCCCGTGAGTCTGGCAGCCACTGCCATGCCCAAGGCGGCAGAGATGGAGTTGGAGGCATGGCCGCAGGTGAAGGTGTCGTATTCGCTCTCGAGGGGCGACGGGAAGGGGCGTATGCCGTGCAGTTTGCGGTTGGTGTTGAAGGTGTCGCGGCGACCGGTGAGTATCTTGTGCCCGTAGGCCTGATGGCCCACGTCCCACACGATGCGGTCTTCGGGCGTGTTATAGACATAGTGTATGGCTACGGTCAGTTCTACTACGCCGAGGCTGGATGCCAGGTGGCCTGGGTTGACGGAGAGCTCGTGGATGATGTCGTCTCGCAACTCGGCACAAAGCTGTGGCAGTTCTTCTACCTTCAACTTCCGCAGATCTGCTGGATCTTGTATTTTACTAAGTATCTTATATTTGCTGTTTTCCATTCTAAGAAAGTATATGCTGACTCACTGCTTGCAGTGCCTTGACTGGAGGCACATCAGCGCTACTCTAACTTGAATCATTTTACAAAGGTAGTATTTTTTCTTCATACGTCATCGTTTTTCTGCGAAAAACCTTTTTTTGTTTTGCTTTTCTCTCTTCTCTTCCAAAGAAAAATAAGAAATCTTTATTCGGACAGGCATTAAAAAGAATTTTTTATCTATATTTGCAGAGGAAAGTGGCAAATGCCCTTTTTCATCAGATTGTTCAACCTCTAAAAGATACGAGAAAATGAGAAAACTGATCATGTTGACCTTTGCCATGGTGATGTCGCTCACATCCATGGCCCAAAGCATGAAAATGGTTGTCGACGCCTCTGGAGATGCCGTCGGCAGACTGGAGCGTGTGAATGCCAATACCTATACTGTCTGTGTGCAAGACACCTACGATATACCGAAGAAAGGACACCGTGTGGTCACCTTCAGCGCAGCCAAAGGGCAGGGTATCGTCTACCGAGACCAGGAACGTGTGGGTAATATCAACGTGAGAAAAGGTCCCTCTACCAACACTGCCGTGGTGGCCAAGATACCTGACTACAAAGGTGAGTATGTGCCCGACTGCTATCCCTGCCTGGGCAAGGTGAAAGGATGGTACAAGGTCAACGTGGACGGCAAGATAGGCTATGTGCGCGGCGACCTGTTGTGCTGGGACGGCATGTGCACTTTCTGACCCTCTTCCGATAGCCTTGTCTTCCTCGGGGTGTGCCCGCTTCTTATGATGTGGGGGCTTATCCCGGCGATGATGTCGATTATTTTTCAATAACCCAAAATCCGCAATAATATTTTTGAGGCGCAAATTTTGACAAACTAAGCGATGCTGCAGCCAAAGGATACCCAAAAGTAAT
>CADBLU010000227.1 GCA_902795605.1 uncultured Prevotellaceae bacterium
GAGAAAAGATTTCTCATCATTGTTTTGCCCTTGACAGTTTGAAGTGGAAAGGTTTGTCAAAATGCCGTTGCGAATAGTAAGTCACCGAGGGGTGCGTCAGGTCCATCACCATCGTCCAGGCGGTACCGAGGAAGCCCTCTCTTTGGGGCTGCGACACGCCCTGGATGGCCTCGGTCAACTGTTTTTCGCTCATCACGCCCTCCGTCTGGCTGTAACGCTCACAAAGACGGTCATAGCGGTCGTCACCTTCTGTCAGTCCTACGTTATGCTTCTCCTCGCAGAGATAATGGTTGGTCACGGCCGGCGATTCCGTCACGACCATCTTGTTGTCCACATATTCCACGACCACGCTCCTGCCCGACGCGTCGGCCATCGCAAAATGATGGGCGAAACCGGCGTCGGAGTGAATGTCGACGCCCTTCAGCAGCGTCAGCGCCTCGTCCACGTTGGCCGCATTGTTAAGCAAGTAGCGGATGGCGGCAGAGGTCGTGAGGTCGGGCTTGTCGCTGCGCTGATGCGTCTGTATGGAGTCGCCTGCCACCAGGTCGGCGACAGCAAGTCCCTTCTCGTTGATGCCGTCGAGGGCACAGAACAGTCCCGTCAGCGCCATATATTGGTTCTTGAACCCCTCCGGCTTGTAGTCTTCGCCAAATCCGTAGAACTCCACGTTGAAGGTGGTGATGGACTCATAGCCGTGGTCGGGTATGGTATGCAGGATGACGCCTGTGGCCGACGGGAAGTCGAAGTTACGCCCCATCAGCACGCCGCCCTCAGGAGTGGCCGCAGCCAGTGTCGAGCAGCCGAAATCACCTCCTTTGGTTTTCACCTCGGGCGTGTAGTGGCCCTTCGAGAGGAAACCCATCACATAGCTCGCCATCTGGTCCGCGGTTTCACATCCGCCTTGTCGCATCAGTCCGTCAAATCCGTCGTCGCCCTGATATTCCATATAGTAGAGACCGTCGTCAATCTTTTCACACGACATGGCACCCTTCACCAGTGCGCCAAACTCCATCCACATCAGTACGCCGCCTATCACTATCAGAACCAACAGGCTCAGCAGCGCTATTTTCAAAACTTTCTTCATATTCCTAATTTACTGATGACAATTCTTTCTCCTTGCAAAGTTAGGCCATATCACGCCATCCCCAAAATAGTTTTCGATGAGATACCGCATTTTCTTCGACGAAATTGATGTATGGACAATCTTTATGTGGGTTTCAAGCCCCTCCGTCCCAGTATCCGGTTCGCAGCGGCATTACCGCAGCCCCCTCTCTGAATTCCGCAGCCCCCTCTCCTCATTAGAAAAAATTTCACACAAGCCTACAAATGCCTGCCGCCCATGCAACAATTCCATGATTTTTTGCTACCTTTGCGCTTCAACGGAAGTCACACCGTCTCGGGCAAAAATGAAGTCACACCGTCTCGGGATAAAAAAAGAACAATTCCTTTTGTTCTCCGCCCGACTATTCGTATCTTTGACACGATAAAACAGAAGAATATGAAGAAAAGACTATTTGTTGCATTGACCTGCATGATTGTCATGGCCGCAGCCAGCGCTCAGACCGCACTGAAAAAGGTCTACGACGAGACCATCAACCCCATCACACAGATTGACCAGGCCGTCGCAAAGGCCAAGGCAGAGGACAAGTTCGTCGTCTGCCAGGTGGGCGGCAACTGGTGCTCATGGTGCCTCCGCTTCGCCGATTTCGCCACAAACGACAGCACCATCAGCCGCATGATTGACGACAACTTTGTCTATATCCATGTGAACTACAACCCACGCAAGTCTGAAAGTGACGAAAAGCAGCAGTTGGCGAAGAGGATGCTTGAACGGCTCAACAACCCGGCGCGTTTCGGCTTCCCCGTGTTCGTGGTGCTCGACCAAGAGGGAAAAGTGCTGCATATCCAGGACTCCAGTTTCCTGGAGGAGGGACAAGGCTATTCCCAGGAGAAAGTGCTGCGCTTCTTCAAGAACTGGACACCAAAAGCAGTGAGGAAATGACATGAGACCTTTATCCGACCGCACGGCGGGCTTCACCGACTCCGTCATCCGCCGCATGACACGCATCAGCAACCGCTATGGAGCCATCAACCTCTCGCAGGGATTCCCCGACTTCGAC
>CADBLU010000228.1 GCA_902795605.1 uncultured Prevotellaceae bacterium
CGAGGCCCTTGCCGGTGAGCATGCCAGTGAAGGTGTGGGTGAGTTTCTTGTACATGCCGAACATGTAGCCCACTTCGCGTCCGCCTACGCCGATGTCGCCAGCCGGCACGTCCTCATCGGGACCCACGTGGCGGTAGAGCTCGGTCATGAAGGCCTGGCAGAAGCGCATCACCTCGCCGTTGCTCTTGCCGCGGGGCGAGAAGTCGCTACCACCCTTTGCGCCGCCCATGGGGAGCGTGGTGAGTGAGTTCTTGAATGTCTGCTCAAAAGCGAGGAACTTCAGGATGGAGAGGTTGACGGATGCGTGATAGCGGATACCACCTTTGTACGGGCCAATCACGTTGTTGTGCTGGATGCGGTAGCCCATGTTGGTCTGCACGTTTCCTTTGTCGTCGGTCCATGTGACGCGGAAAGAGATAATCCTGTCGGGGATGCACAGGCGCTCAATCAGGTTGGCACGCTCAAACTCCGGGTGCTTGTTGTACTCTTCCTCAATAGAACCTAATACCTGGCTCACAGCCTGAATGTATTCAGGCTCGTTAGGGAATCTCTGCTGAAGATTCTCCACAACTTTTGATGCGATCATAATCTTTTTACTTTATTTATTAGTTTGTCAAATGAATATTTATCCATTGAAATGTGCGTGCAAAGGTAAGTATTTTGTTGTAATTGACAAACAAAAAGAAAGAAAAATTTCAATTATGATAGAAAAAAGTCACTTATTTATGATTTTGTGGAATAAAAAGGCATTAATATTCTATTTTTCATCAACTTTTGACATAAATCAAGCATTATGCTCATTTTTGCCTTTGTCGGTGCGTTTTTTCCGCTTATTCCTTCCTTTTCCCGACCTGCCTTTCTTTTCGGCGGCGGGTGCTTCAGCACCGGTTGGGGCGGTGGGAGCGGGGCTGGCGGTCTTGGCTTTGTCCGTCTGCCGGGGCTCAGTTGCCTTGCGCTTCTCGCCGCGGCGGTTGTTGCCCCTTCCTTTCCGGGCGCCTCCGTTTCCTCTTCTCCGTGGTCCTCCGCCTCTTGACATCGGCTTATACTCGGGTGCCTCGCCGAGTCCTTCGGGCAGCGGCTCTTTGTCTACGGCATATCCGAGGAATTTCTCTATCTGCATGAAGTCGGCGATCTCGCGCCCCCTGACGAGTGTGATGGCTTTTCCGTCGCGTTGTGCTCTCGCGGTTCTACCGATGCGGTGCACATAGTCTTCAGAGTCGTGGGGCACGTCGAAATTGAGCACGGTGGCGATGTCGTCGATATCGATGCCTCTGGCCACGATATCGGTAGCCACGAGCACGTCCACCTGTCCGCTTTTGAATTTGTACATCATCTCGTCGCGCTGGCTCTGGTCGAGGTCGCTGTGCATCTCTCCGCAGTTGATGTGCATTTGTCGCAGAGAGCGGTTGATTTCCTTCACTTTGAGTTTTGAACCTGCGAAGATGATGACTCTGCTGAGCTGGTTGTTTTGGAAGAGGTGCCTGATGATGCCCAGTTTCTGGTTCTCGTGGCACACATAGGCCACCTGCCTGATGTTGTCGGCGGGTCGGCTTACGGCCAGTTTCACCTCGACGGGGTTTTTGAGCAGTGTCTTGGCCAGTTGCTCTATCTTTGCGGGCATGGTGGCCGAGAACATGATGGTCTGGCACGTCTGTGGGAGATAGCTGGCAATCTTCATGATGTCGTCGCTGAATCCCATGTCGAGCATGCGGTCGGCCTCGTCGAGTACGAAAAACGACAGCCGGCTAAGGTCGGCGTGGCCCATGGTGATGTGGCTGATGAGTCTTCCCGGTGTGGCAATCACCACGTCGGCGCCCAGTTGGAGGCCTTTGGTCTCCTTGTCGTAGCGTCCGCCGTCGTTTCCTCCGTAGACGGCCACGCTGCTGATGCCTTCGAGATAGTAGCCGAATCCTTCCATGGCCTGGTCGATCTGCTGCGCCAGTTCTCGTGTGGGACTCATGATGACGCAGTTGATGGCGTCGTCGGGATAGTAGCCGTCGTCGATGAGGCTGAGGATAGGCAGCAGGTAGGCCGCTGTCTTTCCGGTGCCTGTCTGTGCCACTCCGATGAGGTCGTGTCCGTCGAGGATTTCAGGGATGCATTTTTCTTGTATGGGTGTGCATGTCTCGAATCGCATGTCGTCGAGTGCGTCGAGGATGTTGTCGTTGAGGTTGAGTTCGTCGAATCTTGTGGGGTTCATGTCGTAGTTTTTGCTATGTCCGCTCTTTTCGTGTCAGTTGGGTGCCTGCCTGTAACAGAAGTAGGCCACGAAAGCGAAAGTGATGTTGGGCACCCATGCCGCGAGCATGGGTGGGAATCCGGTGTTGATGGCGAAGGTGGAGGAGACGGTCTGTAGCATGATATAGGTGAAACTCAGGATGAGTCCGATGCCCAGATAGAGTCCCATGCCTCCTTTCCTTTTGCGTGATGAGAGTGATGCTCCGATGATGGTGAGGATGAAGGATGCGAATGACGACGCGATGCGCTTGTGGTATTCCACCTCATATTGCACCACGTTGCCCGAGCCTCTGCTCTGCTGCTTGGAGATATAGTCGAGCAGTTCGGGACTGGTGAACGTCTCCTGTTGTCCTTTGGAGTAGACCAGGTCGGTCGGTTCCATCATGATGAGCGTGTCTTTTTGTGCGCCCTGGGTGATGTGCTCCTTGAGCCCTCGCAGTTGGCGCTCCTTCCAACTGTACATCTTCCAGTGGTATTTGGTGTCGCTGATGGTGTCGTATCTCACTTCGGAGGCGGTGAGATGGCTCACCATCTTCTTGTTCTCGAATTTGTAGAGGCAGAATCCGTAGCCCGCTTTCCTCGTGTTGTCGTAGTGCTGTATGTAGGCGATGACTCCTGGACTGACCATCATCTGCACGTTGTCGGCCGACGTGTTTTTGCGCTTGTTCTTGTACATCGTCTCAAAGATCTGCCTGATGACGGTGCCGTGGGGGATGACGTAGGCCCCCAGGTAGAAGGTGACCAGCGATATGAGCACGCACGACACCATGTAGGGCACCAGGAGTCTTTTGAACGAGAGTCCCGACGCCAGCATGGCGATGATCTCGGAGTTGCCTGCGAGTTTTGACGTGAAGAAGATGACGGCGATGAAGACGAACAGCGGGCTGAAGAGGTTGGCGAAATAGGGTACGAAGTTGGCGTAATAGTCGAAGACGATGGCCTTGAGGGGCGCATTGTATTGTGAGAATTTCGCCAGGTTTTCATTGACGTCGAAGACGATAGAGAGAGAGATGATGAGTACGATGGAATAGATGTAGGTACCGATGAATTTCTTGATGATATACCAGTCGATGCGTTTCATCCATTTCCCCGGGCTGAGCCATCCGAGAAAGGCCCAGAGCCATTTGGCCGCGCGCCATGCCTTCTTGCCAGCGCGCTTGGCGGTGCGTGCGGCTTTGAGCAGTCGGAGGTGCTTCCGGATGTAGCTGTATGTCATCTTTCTTCTCTTTTCTTTTTAGATTCTCTTGCCCAGCTGGTCGATGATGCCTGCTTTCCATTGGGTGAAGTCGCCTGCCTGGATGTGCTTCCTGGCGTCGCCCACGAGTCTGAGGTAGAAGGCGAGGTTGTGGATGCTGGCAATCTGCATGGCGAGCAGTTCCTGTGCCTTGAAGAGGTGGTGGAGGTAGGCCTTGGTGTGGAGCCGGTCGATATGGCATCCTTCGGGGTCGATGGGCGAGAAGTCGGTGGCCCATTTCTTGTTGCGCATATTGATGGTGCCTTGGTAGGTGAAGAGGTTGGCGTTGCGCCCGTTGCGAGTGGGCATGACGCAGTCGAACATGTCGACGCCTCTCTCGATGGCCTCGAGGATGTTCTGCGGTGTCCCCACGCCCATGAGGTAGCGTGGCCTGTCTTCAGGCAGGATGTCGTTGACCACCTCTATCATCTCATACATCACCTCGGTGGGCTCGCCCACGGCCAGTCCGCCGATGGCATAACCGTCGGCTCCCTTGTCGGCGGCATGCAGGGCGGCGTCGATGCGCAGGTCGCGGTAGGTGCATCCCTGCACGATGGGGAAGAGGCTCTGGCTGTGACCGTAGAGCGGCTGTGTCTGTCGCATGCGCTCAACGCATCTGTCGAGCCATCTTTGTGTGAGTTTCAGACTCTTCTTGGCATATTGGTAGTCGCTGTCTCCCGGCGGGCATTCGTCGAAGGCCATCATGATGTCGGCTCCGATGACGCGCTGGGTGTCGACGACGTTCTCGGGTGTGAACATATGTTTTGACCCGTCAATGTGCGAGCGGAACTCGCACCCCTCCTCTCTCAGTTTGCGGATGCTGGTGAGTGAGAACACCTGGAATCCTCCCGAGTCGGTGAGGATGGGCCTGTCCCATGTGTTGAACCGGTGGAGTCCTCCGGCAGCCCTGAGGATGTCGAGTCCCGGCCTGAGGTAGAGGTGATAGGTGTTGCCCAGGATAATCTGTGCACCTATCTCCTCGCGCAACTCACTGAAATGCACACCTTTGACGCTGCCGCAGGTGCCCACGGGCATGAAGATGGGGGTCTCGATGCACCCGTGGTCGGTGGTGATGAGTCCGGCGCGGGCCTCACTGGCTGGGTCGCGGTATTGCAGTTCGAAGGTCATCGCTCTTTCTCTTTATAGGCCGATTCGTCGACGGTCAGGTCGATGGGCTTGGCCACGG
This sequence comes from uncultured Prevotellaceae bacterium, assembly GCA_902795605.1. Classification (GTDB taxonomy): domain Bacteria; phylum Bacteroidota; class Bacteroidia; order Bacteroidales; family Bacteroidaceae; genus Prevotella. The sequence continues at coordinate 4,659 of CADBLU010000228.1, forward strand.
TTTCGTCGGTGAGCGCAAAGTCCCACACGTCCTGTACGTTCTCCACATAGTGGAACTCAACGCCTTTGAGGTAGATGGCCGGTATCTCGTCGATGTCTTTTTTGTTGTCCTTGCACATGACGATGTCGGTGATGCCGGCCCGTTTGGCGGCGAGGATTTTCTCTTTGATGCCTCCCACGGGGAGCACTTTTCCCCTGAGGGTGATCTCTCCGGTCATGGCGGTGTTGTTTCTCACCTTCCTCTGGGTGAGTGCCGATGCGATGGAGGTGGCGATGGTGATGCCTGCCGACGGTCCGTCCTTGGGTGTGGCGCCCTCCGGCACGTGTATGTGGATGTTCCACTGGTCGAAGATGCGGTGGTCAACGCCCAGGCGGTCGATGTGTGCCTTGACGTATTCGAGTGCGATGACAGCCGACTCTTTCATCACGTCGCCGAGGTTGCCGGTGAGTGTGAGTTTCGACCCCTTGCCTTTGCTGAGTGATGTCTCGATGAAGAGGATTTCTCCTCCCACGCTGGTCCATGCTAGTCCGGTCACCACGCCGGCATATTCGTTGCCTTGGTAGATATCGCGATAGAAGGGCGGTTTGCCGAGCAGGTCGTTGAGCTTGTCGGGTGTGATTTTGGAGTAGGGGAGCTCGTTGTCGCGGGCCTTGATGAAGGCGAGTTTCCGGAACGCCTTGTTGATCATCTTCTCCAACTGCCTCACACCGCTCTCGCGTGTGTATTGCTCGATGATCTTCTCTATGGCCAGCTTGGTGAAGGTGGGGTGCTCGCTGAGGGTGGAGAGTCCGGTGTTCTCGAGTTCCCTGGGGATGAGGTGCCGCTTGGCTATCTCTATCTTCTCCTCGGTGATATATCCGCTCACCTCGATGATCTCCATGCGGTCGAGCAGCGGGCGGGGGATGGTGTTGAGGTCGTTGGCGGTGGCGATGAAGAGCACTTTCGAGAGGTCGTAGTCCACGTCGAGGTAATTGTCGTGGAAAGCGTTGTTCTGCTCGGGGTCGAGCACCTCAAGGAGTGCCGACGCGGGGTCGCCGTTGATGGTGTGCTGTGTCACCTTGTCTATCTCGTCGAGGATGAAGACGGGGTTGGAGGAGCCCGCCTTCTGCATGCTCTTGATGATTCTTCCGGGCATGGCTCCCACGTAGGTGCGCCTGTGCCCTCTGATTTCCGACTCGTCGTGGAGTCCTCCGAGAGAGATGCGCACATATTTTCTCTTCATGGCCGACGCGATGCTCTTGCCGAGGCTCGTCTTGCCTACTCCCGGAGGGCCGTAGAGGCAGATGATGGGTGATTTGAGGTCGCCGCGCAGTGAGAGGACGGCGATGTGCTCGAGGATGCGCTCTTTCACCTTCTCCATGCCGTAGTGGTCGTGATTGAGGATTCTCTCGGCGCGCTTGAGGTTCATGTCGTCGGTGGTGTATTCGCCCCAGGGCAGACTCACCATGGTCTGCAGATAGTTGATCTGTATGCTGTAGTCGGGACTTTGGGGGTTGAGCGTGTCGAGGCGGTCGAGCTCTTTGTAGAACACTTTTTCCACCTCCTCCGGCCATCTTTTTGTCGATGCCTGCTCAATGAGTTCCAGCCGCTCGGGTGAGCCCTCGCCGTTGCCCAGTTCCTCCTTGATATTCTTGATCTGCTGCTGCAGGAAGTATTCGCGCTGCTGCTCATCGATGTCCTCGCGAGTGCGTATGCGGATGTTCTGCTTGAGTTCCACGAGCTGCATCTCTTTGTGGAGAAGTTTGAGCAGCATGAAGACGCGGTCTTTTGTCGTCTCGCATTTGAGTAGCTCTATCTTGTCGGGGATGTTGAGCGGCATGTTGGAGCTGACGAAGTTGACCGTGACGATGTTGTTGGTGATGTTGCTCAGGGCAAACTGTGCCTCGTCGGGTATCTCGTCGTTTTTCTTGATAAACTCGGTGGCCGTGGCGCGCAGGTCGTCGACGGCGGCGTCAAATTCCTTGTCGTCGCTGGAGGGGAGTGTCTCGTTGACAGACTCTGTGGTGCCGAGGAGGAAAGGCTTGTATTTGCGGATGGCGCTGAGGTGGCACTTGCCCAGTCCCTGCACGATGGCAGTGATGTTGCTTGTGTTGGGCATCTCCAGCACCCGGATGATTTTTGCGTAGACGCCTATCTCATAGAGGTCGCTGGCCGTTGGGGTGTCTACGGTGGGGTCTTTCTGGCAGAAGATGGCGATGATGCCTCCAGGCTGTTCGCCCATCTTCTTGATGAGGTTGATGCTGATGGGTCTTCCCACCAAGACGGGTGAGATGACACCAGGAAACATCACCATATTTCTTGTAGCTAATACGGGTATGTCGTTGTCGACGTCGACTTTGAAGATTTGCTGAATGTCTCCTTCGTAGTCGGCGATCATTTGAAATGCGCTGTTCTGTTCTCTGTCCATATCTTTTTTTCGGGTATCGTGGTGACGAGGGTTAAATTGAGCAGATGAATTGCAATCGGAATGCAAAGATAGTGAAAGCCGAGTGAAAAGCAAAGCAAAACATGAAATTTTTGCTTTCTTTCCCGAGGCGCATCCTATCTTCGGCCGTAGGCCAAAGTACTGAAAGCCGAGTGAAAAGCAAAGCAAAACATGAAATTTTTGCTTTCTTTCCCGAGGCGCCTCCTATCTTCGGCCGTAGGCCAAAGTCATCATTCTTCACTTTCCGGGGCAAAAGTCGTGCTTATAATGCTTAATTTGAAATTTTGTTTACTCTGTTTTGTCCTGTGACGTGTTTTTTTGTTATTTTTGCAAAGACTATGCCAAATTCTTTTTTCAGATTCAAAAAGTTTCTCGTCCATCAGGACCTCTGTGCGATGAAAGTGGGCACCGATGGCGTGCTCATAGGCGCGTGGGCCCGTGGTGGCGCACATATTCTCGATGTGGGCACTGGCACGGGTGTGGTGGCGATGATGATGTCGCAGCGCTTTGCCGATGCCGAGGTCGTAGCGGTCGATATTAATGCCTCGGCATGCCGTCAGGCAGAGGTCAATATATCGGCGTCGCCTTTTGCCGGTCGTGTAGAGGTGATTTGCACGCCCATACAGCAGTTGGCTGCCGATGAGGCGTTCGCTGGTCGGTTTGATGCGGTGGTGAGCAATCCTCCTTTTTTTGAGAATGCGCTGAAGGCGCCCGAGGTGTCCCGCTGCCATGCCCGTCACACCGATACGCTGCCTTTCAGCGAACTGTTTGCCTCGGTGGGGCGCCTTTTGTCTCCGGGTGGAGAGTTCTCGGCCATCATCCCGTTCGACTACCGTGTGCGCTTCGAGACGGAGGCATCGCTGGCGGGTTTCACGCTCTCCCGTGTCTGCGCGGTGCGTACCACTCCCCGCAAGCCTGTGAAGCGCTATCTGCTTGCGTTCAGAAAGGGCGGCGGTCATGAGTTGGAGCAGACCGAGGGTCTGCTCGAAGTGTCGCCGGGAGTGCGCTCGCCATGGTATGAACGGCTGACCGGTGACTTCTATCTTTAAAGGTATGTTCTATTAATTCGGTCGCTTTTTGTTTTTATTCGGCGCATAGCGTCAAGTCTCATCGGTCGAATAGCCCGCTATACACCCTTTTCGACTTACACTCTGCTCTCGACTAAAAATCAAAAATCGTCTCGACATAATTCATAGAACCTACCTAAGGAGTGTCCTGTTAAGTCGTCATTTTGTGAGTTTCCTCCACAGCCGCTTGTTGAAGGCCATCATGTTGCGGCCCTGGTGGCGGAGGTTGCTGTGCATGTCACTGAAGTCGTTGAGCAGTTCGCTCACGGCATTCTGCAGCATGTTGGGCTCAAGTTTTGAGGCATCCTCAGCGTCGGTGTTGCACACCATCTTGATGCCGTGCTCCTTCACCGTCACCTCCAGTTCCTCGCCCATGATCATCGGGTCGCCGTCGTAGTGGACAGGCCCCACGTCTTTGCGGTGGATGACCACACGGGGAGCCTTGAATGTCTTCACCTTACTGCTCTTGCCCAGCGTCTTGTTCATCAGGTCGAAACTCACTTGTGCGGCGTCCATGATGCCGAAGGGCTCCATGATGATGATGTCGAGCAGGCCGTCGCTCATCGAAGCCTGCGGGGCGATGTAGGCGTTGTTGCCATATTGTGAGGCGTTGGCGCAAGTGACGAGGTAGGCCTCATAGCGATGCCGTCCTGTCTCGTCTTCTATGGTATACCTCTCCGGCTGGTAGCGCAGTCCTTCGACGAGCACCTCCTCCACATATTTGAGAGGTCCCCTCCGCCGGCTTTCAGCGAACTTCTGACTGATGAAAGCATCGAAACCGATGCCGCAAGTGCAGAAGAAAGGGTGGTCGTTGATGGTGCAGTAGTCCAACTCATGTATCTGGCACTGGTTGAGGATGTCTATCGACTTCCTGATGTTGACGGGGATGGAGAGATGGCGGGCGAGACCGTTGCCGGAGCCGCACGGGAGGATGGCCATGGCGGTGGAGGTGTGGATGAGTGCGCGTCCCACCTCGTTGATGGTGCCGTCTCCTCCCACGGCCACCACCACGTCGATGCCTTTCTCGGTTGCCTCACGGGCTATCGCCTCGGCATGACCGGCATATTCGGTATACCTTATTTTATATTCGAACTTCTCCTGGTCGATGTATTTGTCAATCAGCTTGGGTATCCCTGATTTCTTCACAGCTCCGGAGATGGGGTTCATGATAAATAATGCCTTCATTTCCAATCGGGTGAGGTGTCGGGTTCTTGTTGCAAATCAATGGTTGTCACTATCCATACTTTCTTTGGCGCAGACGAGTGATGCTTCCGATGGGCGCCGCAGGTTTCATGAAGTGGTTTTTGAAATGCAAAAGTAAATAATCTGCCTGATTTTTTGCTCTTTTTTACGATTTTTTTAGTCAAAATGCTTTTTCTTTTGAAAAAAGAGCGAGATATAACGTTTTTTTGCTAACTTTGCAGCCTAAAAACAAAAATTGGTAATGGGACTATTACAGGAAAGGTATAAAAACTACCGTGAGCCGCAGAGGTTCATGGAAATGGGTGTGTATCCCTATTTCCGTGCTATCTCTGGCAAACAAGGCACAGAGGTGGAGATGGAAGGACAAAAAGTCCTTATGTTCGGATCCAATGCCTATACCGGGCTTACGGGCGACCAGCGGATCATTGACGCAGCGAAGGCTGCTCTCGACAAATACGGTTCGGGATGTGCTGGCAGCCGTTTTCTCAACGGCACTGTCGACTTACATGTGGAACTGGAGAAAGAACTTGCGGAATTTGTGCACAAAGACGACGCTCTTTGTTTCTCAACGGGCTTCTTTGTCAACTCTGGAGTTCTCGCAGTGATTTGCGGTCGTGAGGACTATATCATTTGTGATGAGCGCGATCATGCCAGTATCGTTGATGGCCGCCGTCTGTCGTTCGCCAAGCAGCTCAAGTTCAAGCACAACGACATGGAGGACTTGGAGAAGCAGTTGCAGAAGTGCGACCCCAATGCCATCAAACTGATTGTCGTCGACGGTGTCTTCTCCATGGAAGGCGACTTGGCCAACCTGCCCGAGATTGTCAGGCTGAAGAAGAAATACAATGCTTCTATCATGGTCGATGAGGCCCACGGCATCGGTGTCTTCGGCGATGAGGGCAGGGGAGTGTGCGACCATTTCGGACTGGTGGATGACGTGGACATCATCATGGGCACTTTCTCCAAGAGTCTGGCCAGCATTGGCGGTTTCGTGGCTGCCGATGCCGACACAATCAACTATCTGCGCCATACCTGCCGCACATATATCTTCAGCGCTTCCAACACGCCAGCAGCCACAGCGGCCGCCAAAGAGGCTCTGCACATCATCCGCACAGAGCCTGAGCGGAGAGAGAAACTCTGGGAGACGACACGCTATGCTTTGCGCCGTTTCCGCGAGGAAGGGTTTGAGATTGGCGACACCGAGAGTCCTATTATCCCGCTTTATGTAAGGGATGTGGACAAGACATTCCTCGTGACCAAGCTGGCTTTCGACAACGGAGTGTTTATCAATCCCGTCATCCCGCCGGCATGCGCTCCGCAGGACACGCTCGTCAGGTTTGCCCTTATGGCCACCCATACGCAAGAGCAGGTGGAGCGCGGTGTGCAGGTGCTCAAGAAAATTTTCGTCGAGCAAGGCATCATCAAATAAAAATCCTCAAAAACTTGCAAGTAAGCAAAAGAATGCCTACCTTTGCAGTCGCTTTCCTGCAAGGAGGGTTTTCGGGGTGTAGCGCAGCCCGGTAGCGCTTCTGGTTTGGGACCAGGCGGTCGCAGGTTCGAATCCTGTCACCCCGACAACTTTGAAAGTCAAGTGCTTGAAAATTAGGCTCTTGACTTTTTTCTTTACACCGATTTGCACGACATTTGCACGACATCTCCATTTTTCGGGGTGAAAAATAGGGGTTAAATGTGCAATTAAACACTATTTTACCACTGCGAAGAATCCAATTCATCGATCATGTGATTGTATGTGACGGGGATTATTACTCATACCGAGAGAGGGGAAGGCTTTAAACAATAAGATGGTGGGGGATCTTTGCTCCACCATTAAAATTTTGGTGCGGCTATTTCCTCATGTCAATAGCCGCACTCTTTGGAGAAAGAGGGCCTTTGTGATTGCACTTGAAGGTTGCCTGTGAATGAATCCGATTAGTCTATTCATTCTTTTTTATGCCGAAGCGGAATAACTTATCCAAAGTGTTGTAAATTCGAATATTTCGATTCAATCCTAACGTTTTTGTTGAAAAATCAGTAACTTTGCAGCGCAATGCGTCGAATCCCACAGCAAAGGCCGGCACAGTGCCATCAAACTAAAGAGGTCTTCGTGTGGCCTCAAGGCCACACGAAGACCTCTTTAGTTACGAGCTTTGGGAAACTCGTTATAAGAATTCCAGTTCAATCTACGAAAGGGATTTTCACGTAGAGTGCTCAGATATCATTC
>CADBLU010000229.1 GCA_902795605.1 uncultured Prevotellaceae bacterium
CAACCACCGACCAGTGGCAGGCACAGATGGCCTTCAAGACCACCAACATCTCCACCTCGGCAGCTCACAACTATGACTTCTCGTGCATCATCAACAGCGACAAGGACCTCAACGGAGCCACTGTGAAACTCGTGATGGACGGCGACGACAACGTCTTCTACTTCACTGACCGCATCGACCTGAAGGCCGGAGAGGACTATATCTTCTGGAAGAGCGACATGCCCGGCATCGACATGGAGCGCGTCAACCTCTTCTTCGACTTCGGCGGATGCCAGGCAGGCACACATGTCAACATCAGCAACATCGTGCTCAAAGACCATGCTAACGACGACGGCACCGTGCTGCCCACCGACGTTCCGGGACCTGGAGGCGACACAGCCACCTTCGACTGGGACATCAACGCCGGCGCCAACCTCTGGAAGGCAGTGGAAGACGGCTCTGCATTCGACAGCGTCACACCTTGGTTCGCCGACAACTCCTGGAGCCAGATTGGCGACCCAGTATGGAGCCATAACGGCGACACATGGCAGCTGACCATCCCCGAAGGAATGGGTAGCTCACAGTGGCAGGGACAGTTCCCCATCCACACCAAGATTGCCGCCAGTGCAGCAAAGAAATACAACCTCTACCTCATGCTTGAGGCCGACAACGACTGTCCGGGAGTCACCATCAAACTGACCGACCGCGTAGACGACGGCAACTATTTCTGTGCCGACCGCCACGAAGTGAAGGCCGACGTGCCTTTCATCTACAAACTTCAAGGAGCCACCCTGTCAAAGGGTGAGGACTCTCCTTCCCTCTCGCTCTTCTTCGACTTCGGCGGCACGCCTGCCGGCACCGTCGTCAAGATCAGCAAAATCTATCTCGAAGAGGCTGTGTCACTCTCCTACGACGATGCCAACAACCTGTGGAAAGCAGTGGATGAAGGCTCTGCCTTCGACGGTGTCACCCCATGGTTCGCCAACGACTCATGGAGCCAGATAGGCGACCCCGTGTGGAGCCACGAGGGCAACAAGTGGAAGCTCACCATCCCCGAGGGCATGGGCGGCTCACAGTGGCAGGGACAGTTCCCCATCCACAGTTCTATCGCCGCTGCAGGCAATGAGGCCTACAACTTCTCGTGCACTGTCACAGCCGACAACGACTGTCCGGGAGTCACCATCAAACTGACCGACCGCGTCGACGACGGCAACTACTTCTGTGCCGATCGCCACGATGTGAAAGCCGACGAGCCTTTCGTCTACACCCTCAAGGGTGCCACCCTCAGCAAGGGCGAGCCTTCGGCTTCACTCTCCCTCTTCTTCGACTTCGGTGGCACACCTGTCGGCACCAACATCGTCATCAGTGATATCATTCTGGAAAAAGCTCAGTAAAAGATGAAAAGACTCATGCTTATCACTTTAATCCTCTCTCTCTCCACAGTCTTCTACGGCTGTGGAGGGGGCGACGATGAGCCGAAAGCCCCCACTGTGACCATCACAGCCAATCCCGAGGCTATCAACGCCTCCGCCGACGGTGGCTCCTACACCATCAACGTAGGCACCACGGGCAAGGAATGGGGTGCTTACACCGAAAACGACTTCATCACACTGACCACAAACTACACGGCCTCCAACCAAGGCACAATCACCGTCAACGTGGCGGCCAACCCCACGACAGCCACGCGTGCCGGCATGGTGACCATCATGTCGGGCTCGGCCCGAAAGGCGGTTTCCGTCACTCAGGCCGCAGCCGAGAAAGCCACCTACAACGCTCCTGAGGGCTACTCCCTCGTGTGGCAGGATGAATTCAACAGCGGCAGCGAACTCAACGGCAACGACTGGACCCATGAAGTGAAAAACTCCGGATGGGTGAACAATGAGTTGCAGAACTATGTCAACCACAAGACTCCGGGCGGCGAACTCGTCACCGAGGTGAAAAACGGCACGCTGCGCATCCACTGCCTGAAGGAGAATGGCAAGATCTACTCCGGACGCGTCTATGCCAAAGTGCGCCAAGGATGGACCTACGGCTACATCGAGGCCAGCATCAAACTGCCCAAGGGCAAAGGCACCTGGCCGGCATTCTGGATGATGCCCGTCAATTTCACCTCATGGCCCGCCGACGGCGAGATCGACATCATGGAGGAAGTGGGCTACAGACCCGACTGGGTCTCCAGCAGTCTGCATGCCAACGCCCATGTGCACTCCAACAACACTCAGGTGACCCACGAGATGTTTTGCTCGGGAGCAGAGGGTGAATTCCACACCTACGCCATCGAATGGACGGCAAAGAACATCACGACCTACGTCGACGGCAAGGTGCAGCTCAGTTACGACAACCGCGGACTGGGTCGCGACGACTGGCCCTACGACGCACCCTTCTATGTCATCCTCAACCTGGCATGGGGAGGTTCATGGGGCGGTGCCCAAGGTGTGGACGAAGGTGCCCTGCCCGCCACGATGGAGGTCGACTACGTGCGTGTATTCCAGAAGAAATAGCACAAAAGCCCTATGAGAAAGAAGTTCTCTGCCATGGTCATCGTCATGATGGCATGCCACCTATGTGCCTTTGCGCAGGTGCCGGTCTATCTCGACGAGACAAAACCTGTGGAGCAACGCATCGACGACGCATTGAGGCGCATGACACTCGATGAGAAGATTGCCATCATCCATGCCCAATCGAAATTCAGCGCACCAGGCGTCAAACGGCTCGGATTCCCCGACATGTGGACCGATGACGGTCCGCATGGAGTGCGCCCCGACGTGCTGTGGGACGAATGGGAGCAGGCCGGACAGACCAACGACTCGTGCGTGGCCTTCCCCGCCCTCACATGCCTCGCCGCCACATGGAATCCCGACCTGGCGCGCCTCTATGGCGTGAGTCTCGGCGAGGAAGCCGTCTACCGCAACAAGAGCATGATTCTCGGTCCGGGCGTCAATATCTTCCGCACACCGCTCAACGGACGCAACTTCGAGTATATGGGCGAAGACCCCTTTCTGGCCTCACGCATGGTGGTGCCCTACGTCCAGGGCCTGCAGTCGAAAGGCGTGGCGGCATGCGTCAAGCACTATGCGCTCAACAACGACGAGGACTTCCGCCATCAGGTGAACGTCAGCGTCAGCGACCGTGCGCTCCATGAGATCTACCTGCCTGCCTTCAAGGCGGCTGTCACCGAAGGCGGCGCATGGGCCATCATGGGCGCCTACAACCTCTACCAGAACCAGCACAACTGTCACAATGCCACGCTGCTCAACAAGATTCTCAAGGGCGACTGGAAGTTTGACGGCGTAGTGGTGAGCGACTGGGGCGGATGCCACAGCACCGAGGAAGCCGTGGACAACGGCCTCGACCTGGAATTCGGCACCTGGACCGACGGTCTGACGATGGGCTCCACCAATGCCTACGACAACTACTACATGGCCGAGCCCTACAAGAAACTCATCAAGGAGGGCAAACTCACCACCCGCCAACTCGACGAGAAGGTGAGACGCGTGCTGCGACTCCACTACCGCACCACCATGCGGCCCCAGCGCACATTCGGCGCCCTCTGTTCAGAGAGCCACTACGACGCCGCACTGCGCATCGCCCAGGAAGGCATCGTGCTGCTGAAAAACGACAAGGACCTTCTGCCGCTCAGCAACCGTGGACGCATCCTCGTCGTGGGCGAGAACGCCATCAAAATGATGACTGTGGGCGGTGGCTCGTCATCGCTCAAGGCACAGCGTGAGATACTGCCGCTCGACGGCATCAGGCAGCGCTTCAGCCAGGCCACCGTCGACTACGCCCGGGGATATGTGGGCGATACCGTGCAGAGCTACAACGGTGTCAACGTGGGCAAGAGCCTCTACGAGACGCGCTCTGCCGAGGCTCTGCTGCAAGAGGCGGTGGAGAAAGCCCGCGAAGCCGATGCGGTCATCATCATCGGAGGACTCAACAAAAGCGACTTCCAAGACTGCGAAGGCCATGACCGCAAGGAATATGGCTTGCCCTACGGACAGGACCGCCTCGTGGAGGCCATCACACGCGTCAATCCCAACGTTGTGTTTGTATGCGTCTCGGGCAACTGCGTGGCCATGCCATGGCTCGCCAAGGTGCCGTCGGTAGTGCAGGGATGGTATATCGGGTCGGAGGCAGGCGAAGCCATCGCCTCTGTGCTGGCCGGCGACGTCAACCCGTCGGGCAAGCTGCCCTTCACCTGGTACGCACGGCTCGACGACTGCGGTGCGCATGCCACAGGCTCCTACCCCGGCACCTGGCGTGCCGCCCACGACATCATCGATGAGGACTATAAAGAAGACATCTTTGTGGGCTACCGCTGGACCGACCGCCAGAAGCGTGTCAAACCGCTCTTCCCCTTCGGTCACGGCCTGAGCTACACCAGTTTCCGTCTGGGCAAGCCCCAAGCCGACAAAAAGACCTTGACCGGCAACGGGAGCATCACCTTCAACGTCGACGTGAGCAACACCGGCCAGCGTGCAGGCGCCGAGACCGTGCAGCTTTACATCAGCGACAAGAAGTCGGCTCTGCCACGTCCTGTCAAAGAGCTTAAAGGTTTCAAGAAGGTATTCCTCCAGCCGGGAGAGACACAGACCGTCAGCATCACCATCGGCACTGAGGCCCTCAGCTATTATGATGACAAGGCCGGGGCTTGGACCACTGAGCCAGGCGACTTCGATGCGCTCATCGGCACCTCGGCAGGCCAGATTATAGGCCGGTGCCCTTTCACCTATCAGGCGACAGCAAAATAGGAAACACCGGCTTCTGCCGCAGCTGCGCAAGGCCTCATCCTCTGCCATAGCTGCGTAGCCCTCATCCTCTGCCACAGCTGCGCAGCCCCAATCCTCAGCCACAGCTGCGCAGACCCCATCCTCTGCCACAGCCTTGCCCTCGTCCTCTCCTCATCCTCTATCCCATCCCTGCCATGCCCCTTACCAGGGCTCATGGCAGGGATGGCTTTTCAAAGCGCCACGGAGTAATCCCCCCTTCTTTTTGCCCCCTCGCTCTGGGCCTCAAATGCCCCGTCTTAGTGTCTGGTAGGCTGCGGCATTGCCGCAGCAAAAACATCATCCAGCCATTCCAAGCGAAAGGCAACAGTTTTTCATCCAGGTATCGACTTTTTCCTCAAAATCTCATCTACTTCAGAAAAAATCATTATTTTTGCGGAAAAATCACAAGCGACTACATCAGCGACAGTGTCTTGCGACAAACTAATCACCTAAAACCTAAAAAGATGCGCAAACTACTTACAATGATTGTCCTCTCATGGACAGCCACCACACTCATGGCACAAAACATCGACTTCGACCTTCCAGGCAAGACGGCGCCTGGCAAGGACACGGAGGTCAACTACATCTCATGGGCTGTGCCACGCGCAGAGAGCGACTCGAAGTCTTTCGACAACGGAATGACCATCACCCTCACAGCAGGAGGAGCGGCCACAGCCCTCGGCAGCAACTGGAGCAAAGCCGACGTGGAGACCAACGGCCTCAGGGTTATCGCCGACGAGGTGCTGGTCACCAATATCGTCGACGGCAACCTCACCCCCATCACCGACGCCTCCACCTCCCTGATACTGACCATCACGGGGATGTCTCCTGGAGAACATACACTCAAGGCCTATCACAACAATTCCGACGCCAACCAGACACAACCCGACATCGAGGTCAGTGTCGACGGCCGTGTAGTGGCCACAGGGGTGAAGTTCACCTCATCGGCGAGAAGCAATGCCGATGCCGGCACGTCGTTCATCACGTTCAACGTGACTGAAGGGCAGCCGGTGGTCATCACCTACACCACCGTACCGGAAGCAGGCAAGACCTACACCAACACCCGCGTGATGGTCAACGGCCTGGAATTTGACGTCGCGGCCATGGTGGCCACCGACCCGCAGCCTGCCGACCACGACTTCCATGCAGGCACCGACGACGGCACCATCCTCTTCTCATGGGCACCAGCACCCGGCGCCGTCAGCCACAAGATGGTCTTAGGCACCGACTCCGCCGAGGTGGCAGGTAGCACCTCCTATGTCTACGAAGGCACGGCAGCATCCGTGGAGCGCACAAAACTATCGTCGTCGCAGCACTACTGGTGGCGCGTCGACGAGGTGGATGCCGACGGGCAGCTGCACAAGGGGAAGGTATGGGTCTGCCAGCCACGTCGGCTGGCCTTCCCGGGTGCCGAGGGGTATGGCCGCTATGCCATCGGCGGTCGTGGCGGCGTGGTCTATCACGTCACCAGCCTGAGCGGCGGCAAGGAACCTGGCACATTGCTCTACGGCCTCACCGAGATGGAAGGTCCGCGCTACATCGTATTCGATGTCAGCGGCATCATCGAACTGGACTTCAACTCACACTTCACCAAGCCCTATGCCTACATCGCCGGACAGACCGCACCCGGCAAAGGCATCTGTATCAAGCACTCCAACATCAACATCGGCTCCGACATCATCTGCCGGCACATGCGTTTCAAGCGCGGCTACGGTGACACTGGCAACGCGCTGGGGATGACGGGAGCCGACCACAGCATCGTCGACCACACTACAGCCGCATGGGGCACCGACGAGACGTTCTCAAGCCGAGGGGCCAAGAACATCACTTTCCAATATTCCATGATTGCCGAAGCGTTGGGCATCGCCGACCACAAGAACTACGAGCCGGGCACCAACCACGGGTTCGCCGCCACGATAGGCGGAGAGCGAGGCTCCTTCAGCCACAACCTGCTGGTGGACTGTGCCGGGCGCAACTGGAGCATGGCCGGTGGTCTTGACGGCAATGGCAATACTGCCGGAGAACTCGACATGTTCAATAATGTGTGCTACAACTGGTGGAGCCGCACCACCGACGGCGGAGCCAAATGGATGCAGTTTGTCAACAACTACTATAAGATGGGCCCCGACACGAGACGTTCCGAACTCTTCACCGCCCAGAACGAATTGGGTGGGGAAAGGAACCAGTTTGCCTACGTCAGTGGCAACATACGCGAGAACAAGAACCATACACTCACCCGCGATGCTCTCAACGTGACCTACAATGCCACAGGCCCCGAGCCGGAGAAGACATGGGTCAACACTCCGTTCTTCGAATCGCAGGCCACCATACACACTGCCACAGACGCCTTGAAAATCGTCACCTCAGAGGCGGGAGCCACCATGCCCTGCCGCGACGACCAGCATGTGCGCGTCGTCAGGGAAACCATCGACGGCACATACACCTTTGTAGGCTCCCGCTCCAAAATCAAGGGAGAGATTGACCATGAGGATGACGCAGGAGGATGGGAAGAGTATCCGGAGGAGCACCGCGACGCCCACTGGGATAGCGACCAGGACGGCATGCCCGACTGGTATGAGCGGTGCATCAACAGTGACCCCAGCACCGCCAACCACAACGAGTACCGCGACGGCGACCGATGGACACTGCTCGAACGCTATCTCGATTTCATGGCACACCCCTATCTTGTCGTCGAGCCCAATACGTCGGCGGCCATCGACCTGAAGCCTTTCTTCGCCGGCTTCTACGGACAGAACGGCAAGCAGGTGACACCGACCTACACTTTCGACGAGGAATTGGGCAGCGGACTCTTTGCCCCCAGCCTCAACGGGTCGATACTCACCATCGCAGCCACACAGCCCGACACCGAAAGTATCGGACAGATACACATCACTGTCAGCGACGGTGAGACCACCTACACCAAACGCTTCGGCATCGCCATCACCGGCGGGACGACACAGATACGCTCCACCGAGGCGAAAACTGTTATCGACACAGAAGCACCCGTCTACGACCTTGGCGGCAGACGCGTGAACCATCCCGCGAAAGGTGTCTATATCCAAGGAAACAGGAAATACATCATGCCATAAGTAATGGTCGAGAGGCCGCTTTGCATTCCGCTCGGTTTGCACTACCTTTGGCCGCATGAGAATGACAAAGAGGGTGTGTCAAATTTTACATTTTGACACACCCCCGTTTACTTATCTCCTTGTTCGCAAACCTAATTTCGTTTGATTCCCTCGATGCGGAACCTCACGATTCCAGCCGGAACGGTCACTTCCACCGTATCACCCACATGCTTGTTGAGCAATGCCTGGGCGATGGGCGACTTGACGGAGAGTTTCCCCTCACGCAGGTTGGACTCATGCGGACTGGTGATGGTATAGGCCAGTTTACTGTTGTTGGCCAGGTTGGTCAGTTCGACAGTGCAGAGCAACTTGACCGTATCGGTGCCGAAGCCCGACGTGTCGATGACACGAGCGTTGGTAAGCACCCGCTGCTTGTAGCGGATTTGCCCAAGCAACCGGGCCTGCTCGCGCTTGGCGGCGTGATATTCGAAATTCTCACTGAGGTCGCCCTTGTCACGGGCCTCTGAGATGGCCTCTCGCACTCTGGGCAACTCTACCAACTCCAATTGGCGGAGTTCGGCCACGAGCTGGTCGTAGCCTTCTTGTGACATATATTCCATGATTCTTTTGAAGTGTAGTCGTGATAGCGGCCGCAAAGATAGTGCAAACTGAGAGAAAAGCCAAATTTATTTGAGCTTTTCCGAGGTGCAGCCTATCTTCGCGCAAGCAAAGATAGTGCAAACCGAGCGGAATGCAAAGCAAACAACGAAGTTTTTGCTTTCATTCCCGAGGTGCAGCCTATTTTCGGGCGAAGCCCAAAGTAGTGCAAAATTCCGATGAAGCGAGGAAAAAACCAATTTATTTGTTTTTTCGAGCGTGAGGAATTTATATCAAATTCCGATTAAGCGAGGAAAAAACCAATTAGAAGGACAAATAGCCGGCCTTCATTGCCCTCGGCGGGCCTCCCGATAAGCCTGTGGCGACATGCCTGTAAGGCGCTTGAAAAACTTGCTGAAGAACGAGGGATTAGGAAAATTCATCTCATCAGCTATCTGAGCCGCACTCTTGTCACCGTGAATCAGTTCCACCTTGATACGCGCCACGATGGCATCATCTATCCACTGCTTAGCCGCCTTGCCACTTGTCTGTTTCACCAGTGCGCTCATATAGCGGGGTGAGAGAAATAGGCGCCGGGCATAGAAGTCGAGCGTATGCTCCTGAGTGGCATAGCTACTGACAAGTTGTATGAAATCGGTGAAGAGCCGCTGCTCACGAGAGAGTGCGCTGCGGTTTTCACCTTCATATTTGCTCCACAACGCATCCACCTGCCAAAGAAAGGCAGCCACAAGGTGCAGCACCACTTGCAGAGGCGAGCGCCGATGATGCGTGACATCATACAACAAGGTATGGATGGTCTCCACCTGCACTATCTCCTCCTCTGCCGGAGCAAACACGCAATCGCGCACATGACCGTCGAACATCTTCGGCATCCCAGAGGAGAACACCAGGTTCATCACCTCATCGGTGATTGACACCCCGAACCCCTTGACATCTTCTGTATAGTTCTGAGGCTGGACGATGCTGTTCTGACTCAAAAACACTACGTCGCCCGCCTTGAAATGACGGGGCGTGAGATTGACGATGGGGAAAGCTTCGCCACAGGTAATCACCATGACGCGCATCTCTGGCAAGATGTAGGTATCCGACGACAGGATTTCCATCAGCTGTGCGATTGGCGGATTACGAGCCACCAACAGATGGTCATAGATATAGTCACTGACCCATTGCTCGCGCTCTTTCTCCTCTCCATCGTCAGAAGGAGACATGGAGAAGCTTTTGAAGAACTCACTCAACTGGCTGAGGTCGAATCGATGTAACTCTTTCATCGTTTTTGCTTTATTTGGTACAAAAATACGCAAAAGATAAGAGAATATCAATTCAAAACGTGATTTTTGTACAAAAAGAACATTCTTTCTTCGAAAAAGATAGTTATTTACTTCCGAAAATCTGCTATTTTTGCAGCAAGAATTACAAAGAAAGATATGACATGAGAAGACTTCTATGTATATTGCTGTCGGCAACCGCTCTATATGGTGCGCAGGCACAGACCCTGGACCAATGCCAGCAGGCTGCAGAGCGCAACTATCCGCTCATTCAGCGGATGGACCTCATCAGTAAGACCACCGAGCTGACCGTGAGCAACATCCAGAAAGGCTGGCTCCCTCAGCTCTCTGCCTCGGCACAGGCCACCTGGCAGAGCGACGTGACCGCGTTCCCCGATCAGATGCAGGCGCTCTATCAGCAGGCGGGCATCACGATGGAGGGACTGAAAAAGGACCAATACCGTGTGGGCATCAACATCGACCAGACCCTCTTCGACGGAGGAGCCATCAGCAGCCAGAAGGAAGTGGCACGGCAACAGGGAAATGTGGAGGCAGCGCAAAACGAAGTGAGTCTGTATATGATACGCAAGCGCGTCAACGAACTGTATTTTGCCCTTCTGCTTCTCGACGACCAGATACAGCTCAACAGCGACCTCCAGCAGTTGCTGACGGGCAACGAGAAGAAATTCAAGGCGTTGTTCAACAAGGGTGCGGCCGCGGAGTGCGACTACCTGAGTGTGAAGGCCGAACGGTTGAAAGTGGAGCAGCAGGCCACCAGCCTGAAGTCACAGCGCCAGACCGTAGAGAGGATGCTCAGCGTGTTCTGCGGGATGGAAGTGACCTCTCCCGTCAAGCCTGAGATGACCGACACGCCCACCGCCAACAACCGCCCGGAACTGCGTCTCTACGACGCGCAACTCAGAATGGCTGACGCCCAGGAGAGACTGCTCGACACCGGCCTGCTGCCCCGCCTCTCTGTCTTTGCGTCCGGTTTCTATGGCTATCCCGGTTACAACATGTTTGAGGACATGATGCACCGGCGATGGTCGCTCAACGGCATGGTGGGCGCCCGGCTGACATGGAACATCGGTGCCCTCTATACCCGTAAGAACGACAAGGCCAAACTCCGTCTGCTGCGCGAGACGACAGAAAACAACCGCGAGGTATTCCTCTTCAACAACCGCCTGGAGCAGATACAGCAAAACGAGGACATCGCCCGATACAAGCAACTGATGGCCGAAGACAGCGAGATCATCCGTCTGCGCAGCGCCGTCCGCAAGGCGGCAGAGTCGAAACTCGCCCACGGCATCATCGACGCCAACGAACTGGTGAGGGAAATCAACCAAGAGAACGCGGCCAAAGTGCAGCTGTCGACACACGAGATAGAGATGCTGAAACAGGTCTACGACCAAAAGTTCACCACCAACAATTAGTCCACATGTCAAGCAACAAAACCCCACATACAGAAATGAAGAAATTACTCACACTGGCAAGCCTGGCCCTCCTCATGGCCGCTTGCGGAAACAAGGAGAAAGAGTATGACTCCACAGGCACCTTTGAAGCCACGGAGGTCACCGTCTCAGCCAAATCCTCCGGCGAACTGAAATCCTTCGAGGTGGAAGAAGGCGGTGAGGTAGAGAACGGCCGGGTGGTAGGACACATCGATGCCTACCAGTTGCACCTGAAGAAAGAGCAGTTGGAAACCTCACGCGGACAACTGAGCGCCAACAAGCGCCAACTTGCCTCCACGCGCAATGCCACAGACAGCCGGCGGCTCGACCTTGAGGAGCAGGTGTCTTCCATCACTCAGCAGATTGCCAACGCACAGCGTGAGCGCCAACGCTTCGCCGAACTGGTGAAAGACGGCGCCGTCGCCCGCAAACAGCTCGACGACATCAACTACCAGATCAAGGTGCTGGAGAAACAACTCGAAGCCACCCGCGACCAGATACGCAGCAACAACGAGAGTCTGAGACAGCAGAGCGACGGCATCGCAGCCCAGATTGACGGCATCGACGCCCAGGCCGCCGGCCTTGAGGCCCAGTTGCGACAACTCGATGACCAGATAGCCAACACCGAGATTGTGGCACCGCTCTCGGGCACCGTGCTTGAGAAATACGTGGAGCGCGGAGAGTTTGTCTCCACTGGCAAACCGCTCTTCAAGGTGGCCGACACCCGCAACATGTATATGCGCGCCTATGTCTCCTCTGCCCTGCTGAAAGACATCAAGGTGGGCCAGAAAGTGAAGGTGATGGCCGACTATGGCGATGGGCAGCGGAAGGAATACGAGGGAACGGTCAGTTGGATCTCCAATCGCTCGGAATTCACCCCGAAGACCATCCTCACCGACGATGAGCGCGCCGACCTGGTGTATGCCGTCAAGGTGGCCGTCAAAAACGACGGCTTCCTCAAGATAGGCATGTATGGAGAAGTGAAATTCTAAACTCCAGAACTTCTGATCGAATGAATGCCATTGAGGTAAAAAACGTCAGCAAGCGCTATGGCAAGGTGAAAGCCCTCGACGATGTGACCTTCACCGTAGGCAAGGGAGAGGTCTTCGGACTCATCGGGCCCGACGGCGCCGGCAAGACGACGATGTTCCGCATCCTGTGCACACTGCTGCGGCCCGATGAGGGCACGGCCAGCGTCGACGGCTTCGACACCGTGCGCCAGATGGCGGACATCCGCAGGCGTGTAGGCTATATGCCGGGGAGATTCTCGCTTTATCAGGACCTGACGGTGAGAGAGAACCTAGAATTCTTTGCCACCCTTTTCGGCACCACCGTCGACGAGGGCTATGACAGCATCCGTGCCATCTACTCACAGATAGAGCGATTCAACGACCGGAAGGCGGGTGCGCTCTCCGGTGGCATGAAACAGAAACTGGCCCTCTCGTGCGCTCTCGTACACCAGCCCTCGGTGCTCTTCCTCGACGAGCCCACCACAGGCGTCGACCCCGTCAGCCGCAAGGAGCTATGGGAGATGCTCGCCATGCTCAAAGAGCGCGATATCACCATCGTGGCGTCGACCCCTTATCTCGATGAGGTGCGACGGTGCGAACGCGTGGCTTTCCTCGACCAAGGGGTTGTGCGAGGCATCGACAGACCAGATGTCATTCTCGACCGCTTCGCCGACATCTTCAACCCGCCGGGCATTGCCCATGCCAAGGATGCGGAGCGCACCGACGACTACGTCATCGAGGTGGAGCACCTGGTGAAGG
The DNA here is from genome assembly GCA_902795605.1 of uncultured Prevotellaceae bacterium. GTDB lineage: Bacteria > Bacteroidota > Bacteroidia > Bacteroidales > Bacteroidaceae > Prevotella. The sequence goes on from CADBLU010000229.1 coordinate 12,920, forward strand.
CTTTCGGCTCGTTCCATGCGGTCGACGACATCAGCTTCAAGGTGAGAAGGGGTGAGATCTTCGGATTCCTCGGTGCCAACGGCGCAGGCAAAACCACGGCCATGCACATGCTCACCGGCCTGAACCAGCCCACCAGCGGCACGGGCACCGTCGTGGGCTACGACATCCGCACGGAGCATGAGCAGATCAAGAAGCACATAGGATATATGTCGCAGAAATTCTCGCTCTACGAAGACCTCACCGTCGCCGAGAACATCAGGCTCTTTGCCGGCATCTACGGAATGAAGGACGACGAGATTGCCAGCAAGACCGACGCGATGCTTCGGCGACTGGAGTTCTACGACCATAAAGACGACCTCGTGGCATCGCTCCCCCTGGGGTGGAAACAGAAGCTGGCCTTCTCGGTGAGCATCTTCCACGAACCGGGTGTGGTGTTCCTCGACGAGCCGACAGGCGGGGTCGACCCAGCCACACGCCGACAGTTCTGGGAACTTATCTACGACGCCGCAGGCCGAGGCATCACGGTATTTGTGACCACACACTATATGGACGAGGCGGAGTACTGCGACCGCATCTCCATCATGGTCGACGGCAAAATCAGTGCCCTCGGCACGCCCGCCGAACTGAAAAGAGACCTGGGGCAGCCCGACATGGACCATGTGTTCACCTACCTGGCCCGGCAGGCCACCCGTTCATCAGACTAACCCAACGACATACGCTCACTGAAATAATGAAACAGTTCACCTCGTTTGTCATCAAGGAAGCCCGGCACATCCTGCGCGACCGCCGCACGATGCTCATCCTCTTCGGCATGCCCGTAGTGCTGATGCTGCTCTTCGGCTTCGCCATCACTACAGATGTTCGTAATGTGCGCACCGTCGTGGTGACCTCGCAGATGGACCATCTCACCCGGCAAGCCGTCGACAGGCTCGCGGCCTCAGAATATTTCGACATCACCGCCACCGTGGGCACGTCGAAGGAGGCCGAGCACCTCATACGCCACCAGAAAGCCGACATGGCCATCGTCTTCGCCAGCGACTTCGCGTCGAAGAAGAGCGGACTGCAACTCATCGTCGACGGAAGCGACCCCAACATGGCGCAGCAATGGAGCACCTATGCCACACAGACCATCCTCAACAGCCCCCACTCCCCCATCAACTCCAAAATGCTCTACAATCCGAGGATGAAGTCGGCCTACAATTTCGTGCCCGCCATCATGGGTATGCTCCTGATGCTCGTCTGCGCCATGATGACCTCCATCAGCATTGTCAGGGAAAAGGAGAAAGGCACTATGGAGGTGCTGTTAGTGTCGCCCGTCCGACCGCTGATGATCATCGTGGCCAAAGCCGTCCCCTACCTCGTCCTTGCCTTCGCCATCCTCGTCTCCATCCTGCTCATGGCCCGCTTCGTGCTCGACGTTCCGCTGGCGGGCTCCATCGTGTGGATCTTCATGGTCTCCGCCATCTATATCCTGCTCGCACTGTCGCTCGGACTGCTCATCTCCAATATCGCCACCAGCCAACTCATGGCTCTGCTTCTCTCGGCCATGGTGCTGCTCATGCCCATTGTCATGCTCTCGGGCATGATCTTCCCCATCGAGTCGATGCCTGTCGTGCTGCAGTGGGTGTCGGCCATCGTCCCGCCGCGCTACTACATCCAGGCCATGCGCAAACTGATGATCATGGGTGTGGGCATCGGCGATGTGATGCGCGAGGTGGCCATCCTCTCTGCCATGGCCCTATTTTTGTTAGGCGTCTCTCTCGCCAAGTTCAAGACCCGTTTAGAATAAGTCCGCCACTCATCATGATGATCAAATATCTGATACAAAAAGAGTTTCTGCAGATTCGCCGCAACGCGTTCCTGCCAAGACTTATCATCGTCTTCCCAATCGTCATCATGTGCGTCATGCCGTGGGTGATGAATCAGGAAGTGAAGAACATCCGTGTATGCGTGGTCGACAACGACCGCTCTACGGTGAGCCAGCGCCTCGTGCACAGCATCGAACAGAGCCGCTACTTCATCTTCACCGGACAGAAGCCGACGTATGAGACGGCATTGAAAGACATCGAGAAAAGCCGCTCAGACATCCTGATGGTCATCCCCCACGGCTACAGCCGCGACCTCACCCTCGGCAGACAGCCGCAGGTGCTCATCGCCGCCAACGCCGTCAACGGGACAAAGGGTGGCATGGGCAGCAGCTACCTCAGTCAGATAGTGACATCCACCGTCATGCCCGATGCCGCCGCCATCGCCTCCAAGGTGTCCACTCTCTATCTTTACAACAAGCATCTCAACTACAAGGTCTTCATGATTCCCGCCCTACTGGCCATCGTGATGATGCTCATGTGCAGTTTCCTGCCGGCTCTCAACATCGTGAGCGAGAAAGAAAAGGGCACTATCGAACAGATCAACGTGACGCCTGTATCTAAAGGGGCGTTCATCCTGGCCAAACTCATCCCCTACTGGCTCATCGGCATTTTCATCGTCACCGTATGCCTGCTGCTGGCATGGGGACTCTACGGCATCACCTGCCAGGGACCGCTATGGCTAGTCTATCTGCTCACCATGGTGCTTGCGCTCTTCTTCTCCTCGTTCGGACTGCTCATCTCCAACTTCAGCGACACGCTCCAGCAGGCCATCCTCGTCATGTGGTTCTTCATGGTGTGCCTGCTCCTCCTCAGCGGCCTCTTCACTCCCACACGCTCCATGCCGCCGTGGGCCTATCTGACCACATACGTCAACCCTATGCACTATTTCATCGATGCCATCCGCACTGTCTTCGTCAGAGGCGGAGGATTGGCGGCTGTCGCCCATCAGGTGCTGGCACTCCTGGCCTTCTCCATCGTCATGGGCATCTGGGCGGTACAGAGCTACAAGAAAAACAGTTAGTTTGGGAGTGTAGGAGTATGAACAAAAGTTGAGCAAATGCGAAACTTAAGATACTGAATAAAACAGGGAAAACACTGCTCCATAATACATAAACCCTTCTTTGGTAATACGTATGCGGTCGTTCGACTCCTCCTCTATATACCCATGGGACAATGCAAAGCGCAATGCCTCCTCGAAATATTTACGCGCATCCACACCCAATATCTCTGAGACTCTGTTCAAGGAGAAAGAACCATTATATGCTGCTATGGCCACATATTTTGACGCCAATTCATGTTTGGGAAGGATGTATGTGTATTCCTCTTGATAAGTATCCGCAGCCAATAGTTCTTTCAACTTGTCCGAAGATTTGCCCACGTTGTAGGAGATGCCCGCATTGCTCATGCTCTGGGCTGCCAGGCCAAAACCTTTGTAGGAGACTCCATCGAGCATCCTGCTGCGTAAGTATGAAGACACGCCATGGTCATGAACGTCGAGTGAGAAAGTATTCTCACCGAAGTTGGCATGATAGCCAAGTTTTATCAACCCTTCGAAATATTGTGAATACTGCATGAAAAGGGTTTCTTTTGATGGGACATCTTTATCTTTGATCATATTGGTCCGCAATTCATAAAGCGTAACCTGTTGAGGGCGCAATACAGCAATGTTTTTCAAATCAGCAGAAATCGTTTCCTCATTTTGTCCTCGCAAGCCATACATCAAATCAAGGTTGATTTTCTTTATTCCCATGTCCCATGCTTTCTTCATCCATTTGCACTTTTCATCAATATTAATTCTTTCTCTGTGATGTGTGCATAAAACCTCCCAGCTTGTGGATTGGACACCGAGCGACAACCTATATATTCCACTTTGCACAATCCTTTTCAGTTTTCCTTCCGACAGTGTGTTGAATGTAGCTTCTATGCTTGGCTCGAAATCATCGGAGAGAGAAATACCTTCTTTCGCTTCATCAAAAATTGCCATCAGCAGATTGAAGCACGTTTCTGAAAGCGATGTGGGTGTCCCACCGCCGATGTCGAATCCCCTAAGCACAAAATCCTTGCACGCTGCTTTGAATTTGAGTATGTCTTTGCGAAGTGTCTCAAGATACCTCATCTGTAAGTGCTCGTCGGGGCAGATCATTCTTGTATATTCACAGAATGAGCAGAGTTGCTTGCAGAAAGGGATGTGAACATAAAAAGAGAGTTCCTTTTCCTCTTGGAAAGCCAATGGCCCATCCACACGGAATGGTGCCCAGTCGGAAGGTGAGAGAGGATAGGATGTGTTCCAAATTGGCTCATCTTTCCTTCTTTCGAATAGCTCTTCAATGACAGAATTTTTGTTTTTCATTCGTGATTCTTTCAGTTATTATAATTGAATGTCTGTCATATTATTCCAGTTAATTAAAAAAAGTAAACGTGCTTGCTTCTATAGTTTCTGATAGGATGTAAAAAATCCTCCACACCCCCGAAAGAGAGGGTGTGGAGATGATGAGTGCATCATGGTCGCCCATGCTGTGTATATGGATGTAAGCTTACCTGCGGTTACCGCCACCGAAGGTACGGCGGGGAGCATCGTTGCCGATGTGGCCGTTGCCGGCCATGTTGCCCGACGGACGGGTGCCGAAAGTGCGGCTTGGAGTATTGGCCGACCCGCTGCGATGGCTGTTGCCGAAGCCGCCACCCATCGA
>CADBLU010000230.1 GCA_902795605.1 uncultured Prevotellaceae bacterium
ATGCCGATGACATCCTCTTGGTCAACGAAACTCATCTCGCAGTCGATTTGCGTGAACTCGGGCTGGCGGTCGGCGCGCAGGTCCTCGTCGCGGAAGCACTTGGCTATCTGGAAATAGCGGTCGAAACCGCTCACCATGAGCAGCTGCTTGAGGGTCTGCGGACTCTGCGGCAGGGCATAGAACTGTCCGGGATTCATGCGCGAGGGCACCACGAAGTCGCGGGCACCCTCCGGCGTACTGCCGATGAGGATGGGAGTCTCCACCTCGATGAAGTCCTTGGAGTCGAGGAAGTTGCGGATAGCGATGGTCATCTTGTGACGCAGCTCCAGATTGCGCCTCACCACGCTGCGGCGCAGGTCAAGGTAACGGTATCTCATGCGGATGTCGTCGCCGCCGTCGGTCTTGTCTTCAATGGTGAACGGGGGTGTGGCGCTCTCGCTGAGCACGCTGAGCCCGGAGGCGATGATCTCGATGTCGCCGGTGGGCATCTTGGGATTCTTGCTCTCCCGCTCACTCACCTGGCCCGTCACCTGGATGCAGTACTCACGTCCCAGTTTGTTGGCACGCTCACAAAGTTCCTCGTCCGTGTCGGTGTTGAACACCAGTTGGGTGATGCCGTACCTGTCGCGCAAGTCGATGAAGGTCATAGCGCCCATCTTTCGGCTTCTCTGCACCCATCCGGCGAGGGTGACCTGCTTTCCTGCATCGGAGAGTCTCAACTCTCCGCAAGTATTCGTCCTATACATTTTACGTTTGTGTTTGTTGGTTTTTGTAATTTGCTGCAAAATTAGTGATATTTTCTCAAACAGCAAAGGAATAGCGAAAAGTTGTGCCACGAATTCAATTCGCCATATCGGCAGGTTCTCGGGAAAAACATGAAAACAGGCGGCGCATGACCAGGCGTCCGTCACAGAGGTTTCCTGATGTCGGGGCGCAAAAAGAGGGCATGACGGTCATGACATGCCCCCTTGGCTGTATGTGCTCCCACGCGGGAAGGAATGCGGAAGTTGGAAAAAGCGACTAAATCAGGTGCGGCAGGCGCTCCATACCCTTGGCCAACTCCTCGTCGGTGAGGTCATAGTTGCGCAGGTCGCCGTTGAGATACTGGTCGTAGGCGGTCATGTCGATGAGACCGTGGCCGCTGAGGTTGAAGAGCAGCACCTGCTTCTCGCCTGTCTCCTTGCACTTGAGAGCCTCGCGGATAGTGGCGGCGATGGCGTGGCAGCTCTCGGGAGCGGGGATGATGCCCTCTGTGCGGCTGAAGAGAATGCCTGCCTCGAAGGTCTCAAGCTGCGGGATGTCGACACCACGCATAAAACCGTCTTTGATGAGCTGGCTGACAATCATGCCGGCACCATGGTAGCGGAGTCCGCCGGCATGGATGTTGGCAGGCTTGAAGTCATGGCCCAATGTATACATAGGCAGCAGCGGGGTGTAGCCTGCCTCATCGCCGAAATCGTAGTCGAAGACACCACGGGTAAGTTTCGGGCAACTGTTAGGCTCGGCGGCGATGAACTCAGTGTGGCGCTCGCCGGTGAAGTTGTGCCTCATGAAGGGGAAGGCGATACCGCCGAAATTGGAGCCGCCACCGAAGCAGGCAATCACCTTGTCGGGATACTCGCCGGCCATCTCCATCTGCTTCTCTGCCTCAAGGCCGATAATCGACTGATGGAGCGACACATGGTTGAGCACCGAACCGAGGGTGTACTTACAGTTGGGTGTGGTGGTGGCCAGCTCCACGGCCTCAGAGATGGCGGTGCCCAGAGAGCCCATGTGCCCCGGGTCGCGAGTGATGATGTCCTTGCCGGCCCTTGTCGACATCGAAGGCGAGCCTTCGACGGTGGCACCAAAGGTGCGCATGATGAGCGAGCGGTAAGGTTTCTGCTTCATCGAGATTTTCACCTGATAGACGGCGCTCTCAAGGCCGAACACCTTGGCGGCATAACTCAGGGCGGCTCCCCACTGTCCGGCACCCGTCTCTGTAGTCACGTTGGTGGTGCCTTCCTGCTTGCAGTAGTAGCACTGGGGCAGCGCCGAGTTGATCTTGTGCGAACCGAGCGGATTCACACTCTCATTCTTGAAATAGATATGGGCAGGGGTGCCCAGAGCCTCTTCCAGGGCATAGGCACGCACGAGGGGTGTGGCACGGTAGTATTTATACATGTCGAGCACGGGCTCGGGGATGTCGATCCAGGCATGCTCGGTGTCCAGTTCCTGCTTAGAACACTCCAGGCTGAAAATATGAGCCAGGTCTTCAGCACTCAACGGCTGCTTGGTGCCCGGATGCAGGGGGGGCAGCGGCTTGTTGGGCATCTCGGCCTGGATGTTGTACCATTGTGTGGGAATCTCGCTCTCTTGAAGGATAAATCTCTTTTGTTTTGACATAATAGTTAGGATTTTAGATAAAATCTGTTGCAAAATTACTCATTTTCATCCGAATGTAAAACATTTTGTCACATTATTATTGTATCCAAAGCAAAAAAAAGCATTTTCTAAAATAAATGATGAGGTTTTACGTTTTTTATACATCTAATTCATGTTTGCAACCATGACATCCGACATTTTCACACCCGGCAGTGGCGAGAGAGCCACACGGAGGGAGGCCTACGATGATATCCTCCCGCAGATAGAGAGTCTCATCAAAGGAGAATCGAACACCATGGGCGTGCTGGCCAATGTGACAGCGGCACTGCGCACGGCCTTCGGTGAGCGGTTTTTCTGGGTAGGATTCTATCTGGTCAGCGGCGACGAACTGCTGCTCGGACCCTTCCAGGGCACCATTGCCTGCTACCGCATCAAGCGGGGACGGGGAGTGTGCGGCACGGCGTGGCAGAAGGCAGCCACCATCATCGTCGACGACGTGGAGCAGTTTCCCGGACATATCGCCTGCTCATCGCTCTCGCGCTCAGAGATTGTCGTGCCGGTGTGCGACAGCGAGGGCGTCGTGCGCGCCGTGCTCGACATCGACTCCACCCGCCTGTCCGCCTTCGACACCGACGACCAACGTGGACTCGAGGCCGTGTGCGCCCTCCTGGCCCCATTGTTTGACACGCCGCGGCAGGACCTCTGACGACAGCGGCACGGTCCAGGCACAAGTAAAAAAAGAAAAAGCACAAAAGGAAAAAGAACAAACAACCTGTTTTCAAAGCAACTGATATGCTACTCAACATTCTATTTATTGTGGTGGGCGTGGCACTCGTGATATGGGGTGCCGACAGAATGACCGACGGCGCCGTGGCCATCGCCCAGCGCCTACGCATCCCCCAGATCATCATCGGACTCACCATCGTGGCCATGGGCACCTCCATGCCTGAGTTTTTCGTCAGCCTCATGTCGGCACTCAAAGGCACACCCGACCTTGCCGTGGGCAACGTGGTGGGAAGCAACATCTTCAATACGCTGCTCATCGTAGGAGTGGCCGCCATGGTCACACCTATCGTCATTCTCCGCTCCACGGTGAAGAAAGACATGCCCTGGGCCATGTTGGCATCGGCAGCGCTGGCCGCCCTCTGCCTCGACAGCACCATCTCACGCGTCGACGCCGCCATCCTCACCGCGGCATTCATCGCATTTATCCTCTATACGCTCTATCAGGCCCGCAAGGGCAAGGAAGAGGAGAGTGCCGAAGGCAAGAAAATCAGACCGCTTGTGGCTGTCGGACTCGTCTTGTTAGGCCTGGCGTGCCTCATCCTCGGCTCCAACCTCTTTGTCGACAGTGCCACGAAAGTGGCCGAGCAACTGGGTGTCTCGCAAGCGGTCATCGGTCTCACCATCGTGGCCGGCGGCACCTCGCTCCCCGAACTAGCCACGAGCGTGGTGGCAGCGCGCAAAGGCCAGAGTGCCATCGCCATCGGCAACGTCATCGGCAGCAATGTCTACAACGTGCTGATGATCATAGGCATCACGGGACTCATCCATCCGATGAACATCGAGGGCATCACCCTGATCGACTTCGGAGTGATGGCCTTCAGCATGCTGCTGCTCTGGCTCTTCTCGTTCACGAAATTCAAGGTGGAGCGATGGGAAGGTTCCGTGCTTACAGGCTTCTTCGCAGCCTACATGGCATGGCTGTTGTCACAAGTCATCTGAAAACGAGGAAAAGCATGATCAATAAGAAATCCTTACTCTGCCTGCTGCCCGTGGCGGCGCTCATGCTGGCATGCAGCAAGACGGCCAAACAACAAGAGGAGGAAACGACCACCCTCATCAACACGATGAGCTATGTGGCCGAGGGCGACTCCATGATCTACGGACTGGCCTGCGACGGCTGCAACGACACCCTGCTGGTGCTGCTGCCCGACTCGGGCGGCGACCCTGTCAACTACAGTATCATAGAGGCGCGGCGACAGCACAAGGTCTTCGGACGGCCGAGCATCGGCGACAAGATGGCCGTGCTGGTCAACCCGGAGAACCCCGGCGAAGTGCTCATGAGCATCAACCTTGAGCAGGTGAAGGGCACATGGTATTACGAGCAACTGCCCGAGGCGCGCCATCGCATCCCTGTCAACGAAAAGGAGGCGACGCAAGAGATTTCCAAGGAGAGACGCGCCCGTTTCGACTCCATGATCCAGACTTATATGGTGCCGCGCGAATATGTCTACACCCTGAAGCGCGACTTCACGGTGAAGACCGAAGGCGGACCGCCACGCACGTCATCGCTCGATGCCAGCACACCCGTGGTCTATCCGCCGATGAAACGCTACACGGAATGGCATATCCACAACGGACACATCATCTTCACCTATGGAGGTATCGGCATCGCCGGACGCGACACCATCGAACTGAAAAACGACACCGCAGAGTTTATCAGGCTCAGACGCGACACCATGGTGCTGCAATTCGCCGACCATGTGCAAGCCTTCAAACTCAAGCCCGACACAACGGAGACCAACGCCCGATAAACTCTTCGAGAGACACAACTCAACGGCGGCCATGCCGACAAGGGGCATGGCCTGAATGTCTGGCGGTTCAGTGGAGAGCCATCCGCTGCTCCGCCAGACGCTCATATTTCGTCCCGGGGATGCCGTAGTTGGCATAGGGATGGATGCTGATGCCGCCGCGGGGCGTAAACAGTCCCGTCACCTCTATATATTTCGGCTCCATCAAGCGGATAAGATCCTTCATGATGATGTTGACACAGTCCTCATGAAAATCACCATGATTGCGGAAACTGAAGAGATAGAGCTTGAGGCTCTTGCTCTCCACCATCCGTTTCGCGGGAATATAACTGATGATGATCTCCGCGAAGTCGGGCTGGCCCGTGATTGGGCACAGCGTGGTGAACTCCGGGCAGTTGAACCTCACCCAATAGTCGTTCTCCTGATGCTTGTTCTCGAACGTCTCGAGCACCTCAGGCGCGTAGTCGGTGGCATATCGTGATGGTGCACCGAGAGACTTCAGTCCCTCGTCCTTGCGGGTATCTTCCATAAATCTTTCTGTTTAGTTAAGCCTGAAAATATCGTAACTGATGTTCTTGTCGTAGACGTCTTCTCCCTCATGGCGCTTCACGAAGTTCACCACACGGTAGGTGACGGGCAGCGCCACCACCTCGTAGGCTGTCTTGAGCACCACCTGCCACAGCATGAGGATGGGCAACTCCCTGGTGGGGATGACTCCATAGAAGGCAAGGGGGAAGAAGATGAGAGAGTCGGCGCTCTCACCGAACACCGTGCTGGCGATGGCACGGAACGAGAAGAACCTGCCGTTCGACTTTACCTTCATCCGGCTCATCACGTAGGCGTTGATGAAGCTGCCGGCGAGGAAAGCCATGAACGATGCGGCGGCAATGCGAGGCGCCAGTCCGAAGATGGCATGAAAACCCGCCTCGTTGTTCCAATAAGGAGCACCGGGGATGGCATCGCAAAGGGCGCACACCGAGACGAAGAAGAAATTCATCAAGAATCCCGTCCAGATGAGAAGGCGGGCCTTGCTGTAGCCCCAAACCTCACAGACGCAGTCGTTGATGATGTAGGATACCGGGAAAATAATCAGTCCTCCTGTCACGCTGATAGGCCCTAAGGCTATCTGCTTTGTTCCCAAAAGGTTGGCCGTAATGAGGCAAACCGTGAAGAGCATACCGAAAAACATGAACAGCACGCTCACTTTGTTAGTTTCTTTTACCATTTTCTTGTTTTTTAAGAGGTTACCAAGCACTCTATGTGAAAAAATCGGCTGCAAAGGTACACTTTTTCCTTCATAAAACCTATAAATAAAATAAAAATATTATTTTTGCGTTGAAAAACCAAAGAAAGAAAATGTTGAAAAACCAAACAGCAATAACACAAACCAAAGAACAGCAATAATGAGAAGACTCACAACCACATTGACACTGCTGGCTATCGCTGTCATGGCTTCCGCACAAGTGAAACTGGAACTCAGCGGCACGGCCTTGCCAGGGGTCGACTCTGTCATGGTGTTCGACCTCACCTCGGGAGCTCCCGTCGCCAGGGTGCCTGTCCGCGAAGGCAAATTCACCACCACCATCCCCGCAGCGGTCAACGAACTCTTCGGCGTGGGCGGGAGAGACTACTACGCCCCTGTCTTCGTCGACGGAGAGCCCGTGACCGTCGACCTCGTCGCGCATACAGTGAAAGGCTCCGCCCTCAACGAAATGACCAACCGCTGCGACCGGTCGCTCGACTCGCTCGACCAGGCCATCATGAAAAAGTTTCAGTGGCTCACACAGGAGTCGGGCTACGACCAGAAGGAGAAGCAAGAGCAGGTAGCCGAACTGATGTTGTCACGGACAGAACGCCGATGCCAGCTCCTCAAGCCCTATGCCGGCACGATGGTGCCCGCCGCCTTCCTCCCCGACATGGTGATGGAGATGGACTACGAGCAGGTGGCGCCGTGGCTCGACGAGAAAGCGCCCTATATGAGCCATCCGCGGATGCACACGGTGAAGATGATTGCCGCCGGCCTGCAGAAACGGCAGAAAGGACGGATGTTTACCGACCTGGCGATGAAAGACCTGGAGGGCAACATGCGACACCTGAGCGACTGGTGCGGCAAAGGCAACTACGTGCTCGTGGACTTCTGGGCCAGTTGGTGCGGACCTTGCAGACAAGAGATGCCCAACGTGGTGGCCAGCTACGTGAAATACCACAGCAAAGGCTACGAGATTGTCGGCGTGTCGTTCGACAGCAAGGAGGAGCCATGGAAGGCGGCCGTGAAAAACATGGGCATGGAGTGGCCGCAGATCTCCGACCTGAAAGGATGGCAGAGCGCAGCCTCTGACGCCTACGGCGTATCAGCCATCCCGACCAACGTGCTGCTCGACGGCGAGGGACGCATCGTAGACAGCAACCTGCGCGGCGAACGGCTGATGAACGCCCTCAAGGAAATCTACGGTTTCTGAGCCTCTAAAGGCACGTCTCAGGCACCCCGACACGCAAGAAACAGGAAAATAGCAAGTCTTGCGAGAAAAAATCTATGCACCGCTTGCCATTCCTGTTTTTTTTGCATATCTTTGCACTATAAATACCATCACAATAAAAGCCTTAAATTTTAACTTAAACCGTTTACAATGAAAAAGAAAATCCAATTCAGTCTCGTATACAGGGACATGTGGCAGTCCTCGGGCAAATTCCAGCCCAGAAAGGACCAGTTGGAGCGCATCGCACCCGCCATCATCGACATGGGATGCTTCGCACGCGTCGAGACCAATGGAGGTGCCTTCGAGCAAGTCAACCTGCTGGCAGGCGAGAACCCAAATGCCGCTGTCAGGGCCTTCTGCAAGCCATTCAACGAGGTAGGCATCAAGACCCACATGCTCGACCGCGGCCTCAACGCGCTCCGCATGTATCCTGTGCCCGACGACGTGAGACAGCTACAATATAAAGTGAAGCATGCACAGGGCGTCGACATTCCCCGCATCTTCTGCGGTCTCAACGACACCCGCAACATCATCCCGAGCATCAAGTGGGCACTCGAGGCAGGCATGACACCACAGGCCACCCTCTGCATCACCACCTCGCCCGTGCACACCGTCGAGTACTACAGCCGCATCGCCGATGAGCTCATCGCTGCTGGCGCACCCGAGATCTGCCTCAAGGATATGGCAGGCATCGGACAGCCCGCCATGCTCGGCGCGCTCACCAAAGCCATCAAGGACAAGCACCCCGACGTCATCATCCAATATCACGGGCACTCAGGACCAGGTCTCTCGATGGCCTCCATCCTCGAAGTGTGCAACAACGGCGCCGACATCATCGACACCGCCATCGAACCGCTGTCGTGGGGCAAGGTG
>CADBLU010000231.1 GCA_902795605.1 uncultured Prevotellaceae bacterium
AGGCGCTCATTATGAACGCCTTATGTGATATTTTGTGATTGATTGTAATCGATGCTAATTGCTATTTACTTTCCCACGCAGAAATGTGAGAAGATGTTTTCAAGCGTCTCACCGGGTGTGATGTTTCCGCCGACAATCTCTGCGAGGTGGTCGATGCATTCGCGCAGGTCTTCGCTTAACAAATCGCCGCTGAGCCCATTGCGGAGGCCGTCTTCTACCTTAAGGATGGCGTCGTGGGCTTTGGTGAGTGCCTCATAATGGCGGAGACTTGTCACCACGACGTCGCTTTGTGAGATGCTGGGGATATCTGCAGCTTGATAGATGGCATCCTCCAAGACGTCTAAATGCAGATGATGCTTGGCGCTGATTCCCACCACGGGGATATCATCGATTGCCCTGCGCCCGGAAGGTGTGATAGAAGAGAAAGGCTCATAAGCGGTCATTCCATGAAGGTCGATTTTGTTGACCACCGCAATCAGTTTTTTCCCTTCTGCGCGTCTCAGGATATCTTCAGCTTCCTCCGCAGTAGGTGGTGAGTCGGTGAGCCATAACACGATGGCAGCTTCATCAAGTTTTTGGAATGTGCGCTCGATACCCAGTTGCTCTATGGTGTCGTTGGTATCGCGTATACCTGCCGTGTCAGTAAACCGGAAGGTGACGCCACCAATCTGTGTGATATCTTCGATCACGTCGCGGGTGGTGCCATGGATGTCACTCACGATGGCCTTGTCGTCGTGCAGCAACCGGTTGAGCAAGGTGCTCTTGCCCACATTGGTCTTACCGATGATGGCTACGGGAATGCCTTGTCGGAGAGCCTTGCCTGTAGCGAAAGAGTGGGTGAGGGCGGCAATCTGCCGTTCCGTGGTTTGGGCAAGTTTGAGGAGTTCAGAGCGGTCGGCAAACTCCAGGTCCTCATGGTCGCTGAAATCCAGTTCGAGTTCCAGCAGGGTAGTCAGATGCAGCATGCGGTCGCGTAGTTCGCCTAATTGATGACTGAAATTGCCGCGCAACTGGCTGATGGCCATTTTGTGCGTCGTGGCGTTGGAGGAGGCAATCAGGTCGGCCACGGCCTCAGCCTGACTGAGATCGAGCTTGCCGTTAAGGAAAGCACGTTGGGTGAACTCACCCGGCTGCGCTTGTCGGCACCCGTGGCTGACAAGTTGTTGCAGGATGAGTGAGATAATGTAGCGTGACCCATGGCAACTGATTTCCGCTGTATCCTCGCCCGTATAGGAATGCGGACCGCGAAACAGTGTCACCACCACGTCGTCTATCGCCTGACCACTGTCATCATGGATGGTGCCGTAGTGGACAGTATGGCTGCGGCAGTCAGCAAGCCGATGCCCTGCCGGTGAGTCAAACAGGGCATCGGTGATGGTGATAGATTGGTTGCCTGAGATCCTGATGATGGCCATAGCGCCGCCGACGGCAGTGGCCAGCGCGCAGATAGTGTCGTCGCTCTGGTAGACCATAGGTCAGATTCTGTCGAGCACCTTGGTGATGAGGGCGTCGATGGAGTTCTTATACTCTGTGTTCATCTCCTTGGCATAGCGGTTGGCGATCACCATGCAGCAGGTCATGGCACGGTGGCCGAGGAGAGAGGCGAGACCTGCAAGGGCTGACGACTCCATCTCGAAGTTGCAGATACGCATGCCGTCGTACTCAAACGACTCCACCTTCTCGTTCTGCTTGGGGTCGGCGATGTTGGCCCGCAGCACACGTCCCTGAGGACCATAGAAGCCTCCGCAAGAAATGGTGTATCCGCGCACCATGTCATCTTGGGCAATTTGGTCGATGAGGGCGGCGTCGGCCACAGAGACATAGGGAGCGCCCTTGATGGGATCCCAAGCCATGTGCTGTTTGAATGCTTCTTCGAGTTCAAGGTCGCACACTTTGTTGCGGTCGGCATAATAATTGAGCAGACCGTCGAAACCGATGCTCTTCACTGAGGCCACGAAGCATCCGGTGGGCGTGAAGGGTTGCAGTCCTCCGCAGGTGCCGATGCGCACGCAAGTGAGTGTGCGGTGTTCGTCGCGCTCGGTGCGGGTAGCATAGTCGATGTTGGCCAAGGTGTCAAGCTCGTTCATCACAATATCGATGTTATCGCAACCGATGCCGTGGCTTTGGCAGGTGATGCGTTTGTCTTTGTACATGCCGGTGATGGTGTGGAACTCACGGCTCTGCACCTCACACTCGATGCTGTCGAAGTGGGCGGCCACTGTGTTCACACGGGCAGGGTCGCCCACGAGGACGACGCGGTCTGCCAACTGTTCTGGACGCAGATGGAGATGAAAACACGAACCATCTTGGTTGATAATCAGCTCGGATTCCGGAAAAAACTTATTCTTCATATCAGTATTGGTTAAAAAAGATGAAAGCGTTATTAGAAAGAACAAATATATAAATATTTTTCCATTACACCGTTCCCTTGACGTCCTTTTTAATATAAATTAATGAATGGCGTCGTCAGGGGTCCTCGACCAACTTTCCATCCTTATAGAGTGCGCGCCACACGCTGGAGCGTGCTTCAGGATTCATCTCTTCAATCTCGGAGAAAAGACGGCGGATGACAGTCCTGTGCGAGTCGTGCTCGTAAGGGCATTGCTTCTTTTGCTCCTGATAACCTCTCAGTTCGGCAAAGGCCTTGATGTCGGACTCTCTCATCATGCACAGCGGGCGGATGATGGTCAGTGGCATCTTGCGGAGTTTCAGGCGGGCAGGCATCGAGCCAAACTGTCCTTGATATAACAGTCCCATCATCGTGGTGTGGAGAATGTCGTCCTGATGATGCCCCAGGGCAATTTTGTTGAATCCCAATTCCTGAGCCACATTGAAAAGCATCTTGCGGCGGTACCAGGAGCACAGGAAACACGGGGAGCGGCGTGTGTCGGTGGAGGCGTCGAAACCTGTCGTGCGCACATGGAGTGTGACACCCAGGTCGCGTGCAAACCCTTCCAGATAGGTAGTGTCGCTCTCATATTGGATGTTCTCCATGCGTACATGAAGGGCTGCGACCTCGAAACGGGGATGCTGGATGCGCATCCTTTTAGCGAGCAACTCAAGCAGACAAAGAGAGTCCTTGCCACCCGACAGTCCGACGAGGATGCGGTCGTCATCCTCTATGAGACTGAAGGTTGCCATCGCCTTCACCATCGTGTCGGCGAGCCGTTTCTCCATCCTCTGCTTTGGGGTGAGGAGTGCCATCAGCTATTTCATGAATACCAGATAGACAGCGCAGATGATAAAGAGGAAGGCAAGGAGATGGTTCCAGTGCAGGTTTTGCCCTTGGAACATGATGTTGGCAATCACGGCGAACACGCCGAGGCTGATGCACTCCTGGAGCACTTTCAACTGCACCAGGTTGAAGGGGCCGCCATTGCCCTCAAAGCCCATGCGGTTGGCTGGCACCTGACAGCAATACTCAAAGAAGGCGATACCCCATGAGAACATGATAACAGCAATCAGGGGCCAGTTGTGGCTGACTCCCGATTGCTGCAAGCGAAGATGCCCATACCATGCCAGTGTCATGAACACGTTGCTGGTGATGAGCAGGATAATCGTATAAAGGCCGTTCATTGCTCTGAGGAAAGTTGGGCGTGCATATTGGCGGCAGCGGCACGGCCGTCGCCCATGGCGAGAATCACCGTAGCTCCGCCGCGCACGATGTCACCTCCGGCATAGAGGCCGTGGCGTGACGACTGCATGTGCTCATCCACCACGATGGTGTTCTTGCGGCCCAGTTCCAGACCTTCCACACTCTTGGGCACGAGCGGGTTGGGCGATACGCCAATGGCCACGATCACCTGATCGACGTCGATGGTCTTGGTCTCCCCGGTCGGTTCGGGACGGCGTCTTCCGCTGGCATCAGGCTCTCCCAGTCTCATCACCTCGAGGACGGCCTGCTTGACGGCACCGTTCTCGTCGCCGATATACTCAATGGGGTTGTGGAGCGTAAGGAAGTCGATACCCTCCTCCTTGGCGTGTTTCACCTCCTCCAGACGGGCAGGCATCTCAGCCTCGCTGCGTCGGTAGACGAGTGTCACCTTTGCGCCGAGGCGCTTGGCGGTGCGCACAGAGTCCATGGCTGTATTGCCTCCGCCCACCACCATGACATTGCTGGCAGGATTGATGGGTGTATCGGTGGTAGGATTGGCCGCGTCCATCAGGTTGACGCGGGTCAGGTATTCGTTGGACGACATGATGTTGATGAGGTTCTCACCGGGAATGTCCATGAAGTTGGGCAGACCGGCACCGGAGCCGACGAAGATGCCTTTGAATCCGCCATCTTCCAGCTCCTGCACGCTGATAGTCTTGCCTACGATGCAGTCGGTCTGGAAGTGGACGCCCATCTTGCGCAGGTTGTCGATTTCCACGTCGACGATGCGGTTGGGCAGGCGGAACTCAGGGATGCCATATTTCAGCACACCGCCGATTTCGTGCAGAGCCTCAAACACATAGACGTCATAGCCCAGTTTCACCATATCGCCGGCGAAGCTAAGTCCTGCAGGTCCAGAGCCCACGACGGCAATCTTGATGCCGTTGGAGGGAGCGATCTCGGGAATGCTCATGTTGCCGCTCTCGCGCTCGAAGTCGGCGGCGAAACGCTCCAGATAACCGATGGCCACAGGCTGGCTGTTCATCTTCAGGTGCATACACCGTGCCTCGCACTGTTTCTCCTGCGGGCATACGCGTCCGCAGACGGCAGGCAGGGCAGAGGTGTTCTTCAGCACTTTTGCCGCGGCGAGGAACTGTCCCCGCTCTATATTCTTCACGAACGAGGGGATGTCGACATTCACCGGGCATCCTTCCACGCATGTGGGCTTGGTGCAGTCGAGACAGCGCTTGGCCTCTGTGAGTGCCATCTCTTTGGTCAGTCCGGTGTTGACTTCCTCGAGACGTGTGGTGGCACGATAGACCGGGTCGAGCTCAGGCATGACGACACGCGGAATCTGGGTGCGCTCCTTGGCTTTCATGGAGGAGCGGAGCTCCTTGCGCCACTCGGCATTCCTGTCGGTGAGTATCTCGATGGTGTCGTTGGTGGGGTCGTCGTCCATCACCACGTCGGTGGACTCTACCACGACAGCCTCATCTCCATTGCCGAGATGCTCTTCAAAATGCGCCAGTTCTTCTTGCTCAGCCCTCTTGAAGGTGCCCATGCGCTTGAACATCTCGTCCCAGTCGACGAGTTTTCCGTCAAATTCCGGACCGTCGATGCACACGAATTTTGTCTTTCCGCCGATGGTGAGTCGGCATGCTCCGCACATTCCGGTGCCGTCTACCATGATGGTGTTGAGCGACACGTCGGTGGGGATGTCATATTTCTGTGTGAGCAGACAACAGAATTTCATCATGATGGGAGGACCGATGGCGAACACTTTGTCGATGTGCTCCTGCTGGATGAGTTTCTCTATGCCGATGGTCACCACACCTTTCTCTCCATAGCTGCCGTCGTCGGTCATGATGATGGTCTCGTCGCTGCTGGCCCTCACCTCGTCTTCGAGGATGATGAGGTCTTTGCTGCGGCCTGCCAGTACGCTCAGCACGCGGTTGCCAGCGGCTTTCAGCGCACGGATGATGGGAAGCATCGGAGCCACGCCCACACCGCCGCCGGCACAGATGACCGTACCGAAGTTCTCGATATGGGTGGGGTTGCCCAACGGGCCTACCACGTCGGTCACATACTCGCCCTCGTTGAGGTTGCACAGTTTGATCGACGAGAGTCCCACTTTCTGCACCACAAGGGTGATGGTGCCTTTGCTGATGTCGGCATCGGCGATGGTAAGAGGCATGCGCTCGCCTTTCTTACCTACTCTGACGATGACGAAATTGCCAGCCTTTCGGCTTTTGGCTATGAGCGGAGCCTCAATCTCGAAGAGGAATACTTTCTCTGAGAACTGCTCTTTTCTGATGATTTTGTTCATAATGCTTAATGCTTGTTCTGTTGGTGGCTATGAAATCAATAGGTGGAGTAGGGGATTACTCAAAACTATTGTCGTCGAGCATCTCGAACCCGCAATAGGGCACGAGGACACGAGGCACGCGGATACCCTCGGCCGTCTGGTTGTTCTCCATGATGGCAGCCACGATGCGGGGCAGTGCGAGGGCCGAACCGTTGAGCGTGTGGCAGAGTTCGATCTTCTTGTCGTCGGCATGGCGATAGCGGCACTTCAGACGGTTGGCCTGATAGCTCTCGAAGTTAGACACCGACGACACCTCGAGCCAGCGCTCCTGTGCGGCGCTCCATATCTCGAAGTCATAGCAGAGCGAAGAGGTGAAGCTCATGTCGCCGCCGCAGAGTCGCAGGATGTGATAAGGCTGCTCCAGTTTCTGCATCAGGCCCTCCACATGTGCGAGCATCTCATTGAGACTCTCATAGGAGTGCTGGGGGGTGTCGATTCTCACGATTTCTACTTTGTCGAACTGATGCAGGCGGTTGAGACCGCGCACGTCTTTTCCGTAGCTGCCGGCCTCTCTGCGGAAACAGCCCGAATAGGCACAACGCTTGATGGGCAACTGGCTTTCGTCGAGGATGACATCACGGAAGATATTGGTCACAGGCACCTCAGCGGTCGGGATGAGGTAGAGGTTGTCGACGGTGCAGTGATACATCTGTCCCTCTTTGTCGGGCAGCTGTCCTGTGCCGTAGCCGGAAGCCTCGTTGACGACATAGGGAGGCTGCACCTCCAGATAACCGCTCTTTCTGGCCTCATCGAGGAAGAAAGCCTCGAGTGCGCGCTGGAAACGGGCCATCTTGCCGATGTAGACAGGGAATCCGCTGCCGGTGATCTTCACGCCGAGGTCGAAATCGATGAGGTTGTATTTCTTGCAGAGGTCCCAATGGCAGAGTGCACCCTCGGGGAGAACGGGCTTCTCGCCGCCTTCTTTCACCACCACGTTGGCAGAGGCGTCAGCACCCTCGGGCACAGACTCATGCGGGATGTTGGGAATCGTGCAAAGAAGGGCGGTGAGCTCTTTCTCGGCACTCTCCATGATATCCAGCAGTTCCTTGTCGCGGGCTTTCAGTTTGCCCACTTCAGCCTTGGCGGCCTCGGCCTCCTCACGCTTGCCTTGTTTCATGAATGCGCCTATCTGGGCGGCCATTTGCTTGGCCTGGCTCTTGATGGCGTCGGACTCATGCTGTGCCTCACGGCGCTTTTTGTCGATGGCAAGTACTTGTTCGATGGCCTCGCGGGCCCCCTTGAAGTGTTTCTTCTCTAACCCTCTGATTACGCGTTCTGTTTCTTCGCTGATAAGTTTAAGTGTAAGCATTTTAGAATATTATTTTGTTGTTGTCACTCAAATTGACGGAATGGCGTTTGTCCATTACTCATTTAGCTTGCAAAGTTACACTAAAATCGGCAAACAGCAAAAGCATCAAGTAGATTATTTCTTGAATGACATGTATTTGCGACCATAAAAAAGCAGAAATCCCATCTCAAGAAGAGACAGGATTCTGTGTGTTTGTTTGGAATAAGTGTTTTTGATTTTGTTATGCCTCAGCATCGGGTATTACCGACACCACGCTCTTATCGCGGGCACCCTTATGGAAGTTGACAATGCCGTCGACAAGTGCATAGAGCGTATCATCCTTGCCAATGCCCACGTTCTGACCGGGATTGTGCTTGGTGCCACGCTGGCGTACAATAATGTTACCGGCAGTCACTCTCTGACCACCCCAGATTTTCACACCGAGTCGCTGTGATGCTGACTCACGGCCGTTCTTCGAACTACCTACACCTTTTTTATGTGCCATTTCTTCGTCCTCCTTTTTTAGCCGATAATTGATTTAATCTCTACTTGTGTGAATTGGGCACGATGACCATTCTTCTTGCGAGAGTCCTTGCGACGCTTCATCTTGAAGACGATGACCTTGTCGCCCTTGATCAGTGGCTTGACCACTTCACACACTACTTTAGCCCCCTCAACAGTGGGAGCGCCTACTGTCACGGCTCCCTCGTTGTCTAACAGGAGCACTTTCTCAAACTCAACAGTCTGGCCTTCCTCCACATCTTTGATGTGGTGGACGAACAGTTTCTTTCCCTGCTCGGCCTTGAACTGCTGACCCATGATTTCTACAATTGCGTACATTTAATTGAAATTAAGGGTTTTTCCGCAAGGCGTACAGCACCGCGCTGTCACTTTTTAGAGCCTCCACGGACTAAATCGGCTGCAAAATTAGTATTTTTTCCCCAATAAAAGTGTTTTGGAATACTATTTAAAAGAATATTTAACAGATTTTAAGCATCCGGGAGTATCAAGGTATCTCAGGGTGAACTTCTATCTTATACCTGTCAGTGGGTATGGGGGCTTGCGAACAACTGATGTCAACATCTGAATTTGTCGAGCCAAATTTTTGTGGGTTGACTGTGTAATGAAAGCGACAAATGAAGGGCGTTTGTGTGAAGGCACAAAAAAAGCGATGACCTTCTCAGGCGACCGCTTCGAATCTTCAATAGGTATTAGTTTTTTTTAAGGTAAAAAGATTGTTTTCAGGA
>CADBLU010000232.1 GCA_902795605.1 uncultured Prevotellaceae bacterium
CCGCAGCGAGATGTTGCTTGCGATATTGAAGCCCGAGGTCACGTCGTCCATCGTCACGGGTGAGACGCCCATCATCAGAATGCGGGCGAACATGCCCTTGAAGAGTTTGAAGATGTCGCGGTAGAATCCGTTAGCGTGCGTCAGCGCGTGGTAGATGGCCTCTCCCTCCTCGTTGAGCACCGTGTTGGTGAAGTTGTCATACTCATCGATGATGAGGTAGAGCTTGTGGCCGGCTTCATACGCGCATAGGTTGACATAGTTGATCTTTGCCCTGAAATCAGGACGGCTTTTCACCTCACGAACGAAATCTTCTTTGTAAAAAGTTTGGTATTTCTCGGCGAAACTGTCCACGACGTCACCGCAGTACCTGTCGAAGTTCTTCTCCAGCACATCCGTCTTTCCACCTATGCGGGAGTAGTCGAAGTACATCACCTGAAACTGTCCCTGCTCCGGCGTGGGGTGGTCGGCTATCCACAACCCTTTGAAGAGTTCTTGGAACTTCTCGCGCTCGTTGATGTCATAATAGGCGCGCAACATGCTCAGGAACACGCTCTTGCCGAAGCGGCGCGGACGGATGAGGAAGATGAAATTATCTGTCCTCTCCATCTTGGAGATATACATCGTCTTGTCGATGATGAACTTTCCTTCTCTTTGTATTTGCTTGAAGTCGGAGATGCCGTAAGGCAGTAGTCGGATGTCGCTCATGACTGTTCGTTTTTGGGAGTTGCGGATGCTTTTTGCCTTTTCAACTGCGAAGATACAACTTTTTCCTAAATTTACAATATTTCCTCCCTTTTTTGTTTCTGCCACATGAGGAAGTGTCCTTCAAGACAGGTAGAGTCAATGGCTCACATGCAAGTCCCAAATGCCTCCCCCGATTACACCGAAGGCGTGGATTTCTTGTCTCTATTTGGTCGAAAAAAACGCGGCATCTCGTCGAAAACCATTTGGCGCTTTCCACAAATACACCTACTTTTGCAGCAGTTTCAACGCAACATCAAATCAATCAACAATATGAAAAAGATAGCAACAATCATCCTGACACTGATGCTGACAGCCATCGCACCAGTCATGGCACAGACCACCCTCATCAAGGGCGAAGTGAAAGATAAGACACTCAACGAGGGCGAGCCTTTCGTCACCGTGAGAATTTTCAAACAAGGCAAGACCGACAAACCTGTCGAGATGTTCCTTACCGATGCCGACGGAAAATTCAGCCATGAGGTGAGCGGCCAAGGGCGCCATGAGGTGGTGCTCAGCAGCATCGGAAAAAACGAAGTGAAGACCACCGTCACCCTGGGCGAGAAAGCCGAGATAGACCTCGGCACGCTGTATCTCACTGACAATGCCAAGATGCTTAGCGGCGTGGAGGTGGTGGCACAGAAGCCCCTGGTGAAGATGGAAGTCGACAAGATGAGCTACCGCGTGGAAGATGACGCCGACGCACAGTCGAGCACAGTCCTCGATATGCTCCGGAAAGTGCCCATGGTGACAGTCGACGGACAGGACAACATCTCCGTCAACGGCTCCTCATCGTTTAAGGTCTATGTAGACGGCAAGCCCAACGCCATGCTCTCAAGCAACCCCTCGATGGTGTTCAAGAACATGCCCGCCACTGCCGTGAAAAGCATCGAAGTGGTGACCAATCCCGGTGCCAAATACGACGCTGAGGGTGCCTCTGGCGTGCTCAATATCGTACTCAACAAGCAGATGGCGGCGGCCGGCAGCCTCAACGGCGTCAACGGCACCATCCGCGCCGCCGTGGGCACCAACGCTGCAGGCGCCGGTGTCTTCGTCAACGGCCAGCAGGGCAAACTCTCTTTCAATGCCAACGTGATGGAGAACTACTCCTATCCCGGCAACACCAAGGTGGACATCACACAGGACAATGGTGCCAACGGCATCAACACCCATTATGAGACAGACGTGAAACTGCCCTTCACCATGGGCAACGCCAGTCTGGGCTACGACCTCGACTCGATGAGTTCGGTCAACACCACCCTCTCCCTGACAAGGTTCAACATGCACAACAAGGGTACCTACACCACGACGATGAATGGTATCGGCGGGACAGGAGCCTATGGCTACAACAGTTATATGGATATGAAGAACGGACAGACGTCGCTCAACTGGGAGATCGATTACTCACGCTATCTCAACGCCGCGCACACCAAGTCGTTCGCCATCAGCTACCAACTCGCCTACGACCCGACAAAGAATGAGCAGCGCAACGACTTCGACCATGAGGACGAAGACGTCATCGACCTCACCGACCGATTCTCGAAGAGTATCAGTCACACCACCGAGCACACCCTGCAGGTGGACTACACCACACCCATCGCCGAGGGGCAGACGCTCAACACCGGCGCAAAGGCCATCCTCCGCCGCGCCTCCTCCGACTCGAAATACTACCTGAGAGACGTCTACAACGAGCAGATGAGCATGGACTACCTCTACAAGAACAACATTGCCGCCGCATACGCCGAGTATGAGGGCAAATGGGGCAACGCCGGTGCCAAGGCCGGACTGAGATATGAGTACACCTGGCAGGACGTGGAATACAAGTTGGGCAACGGCGCCGACTTCTCCAAGGAATACGGCACCCTCGTACCCTCGGCAGCGCTCTCCTACTCGCTCGCACCCACACAGAACATCGGCCTGACCTACAATATGCGCATCTCGCGCCCCGGCATCTCCTACCTCAACCCCTATGTCGACCGCAGCGACCCCAACAGTCTGACCTACGGCAACACCAACCTCGACGTGGAGAAGTCGCACAACGTGTCGCTCGTCTTCAACTCCTTCTCGCAGCGGTTGATGATGAACCTCAGCCTGCGCCACAACTATACCGGCAATGCCATCCAGCAATACAGCTTCTACGACAACTATCTGCTCAACACTACCTATGGGAATATCGTGAAGAAAAACCAGTCGGGCATCAACGGATACGTCAACTGGCTGGCCACCAAGGACACCCGTATCTTCTTCAACGGAGGCGTCAACTATACCCACCTCAAAAGCGACGTGCTCGGCGAGAGCAACAGCGGATGGCAGGCCAACGCCATGCTGGGCTTGCAGCAGACATTGCCATGGAACCTCAAGGCCAGCGCCTACCTCATCACATCCACCAAGACCTATACCCTTCAGGGATGGAGCGGCGGATTCAACATGGTGACCGCCAACCTCTCGAAAACGTTCCTCAACGACAAACTCACCGTCAGCATCCAGGGCTTGACAGGACTCTCTGGCGGCGGTTGCATCAAGATGGAGACCTTCAGCAAAGGCAACAACTTCTCGCAGCACCAGACCATCAAGGTGCCCCTGAGCGGCGCCACCCTCACCGTGAGCTACTCCTTCGGAAAGAACCGCCAGCAGACACGCATGCACCAGTCGCGCATCCAAAACGACTATATCGAGCAGGAGTCGCAGACAGAGAAGATCAACAGTCTGGGTTCAGGCTCCGGAAGCAACACAGGAGCAGGCAACGGCATGCCGATGTAAAAAGCAGACCATATATTTGGACATTCAATAAATAAAATATATTTTTGCAACATGAAGGCGAATATCAGAAGGAAAGACATAGGACTGCTGATGATGCAGGTGGGTGTGTGGGCAGCCATCATACTGATACCGACCCTGGTGACCCTTATCACGACACGCAACACGTCGGCGAGCCGCACCTTCCTCTGGATGCTGTGGTTCAACCTGCAGTCACCCGTACTTCTCTATTTCATCAACTTCTATATCTTCTGGCCGCTACTGGCAGCCAAGCGCAGATACGTGCTGTTTGTCGTGGCCAACATCCTCGCCTTCCTCGTCCTCAATCCGGGACTGCTCTATATGGGTCACCATCCCAGCCCGCCCAATGTCCATATCCCCGACAACGCGTGGCTGGGCATGTACTCCCACTTCTTTGTCTATTTCCTGCTCAACCTCGCCAGCATCTCCGCGGCCATCGTATTGCGCCATTTCCTGCGTACACGGCAGATCAGGCAACAATTGGAGGAGGAGCGCCACAAAAACACCGAAGCGGAACTGGCATGGCTGAAGAACCAGATCAACCCGCACTTCCTCTTCAACACGCTCAACAACATCTCGAGCCTCACGCAGATAGACCCCGATGCCGCACAGGACGCCATCGCCCAACTCAGCGACTTGCTGCGCTATGCCATCTACAAGACCAACCAACCGATGGTGCCCATCAGCGGCGAAGTGGACTTCATGCGCAACTATATCAGTCTGATGCAGTTGCGGTGCAATGAGAAGACCACGGTGAGCACACAATTCAACATCACCAACCCACACCTGGAAATCGCACCTCTGATTTTCATCTCACTGATAGAAAATGCCTTCAAGCACGGAGTGAGCAGCAACCGACCCTCAACAATCGACATCAGCCTCAGCCAAGACGAGACAGGCATCACCTTCCACTGCGCCAACACCAATTTCCCCAAGAGCGACGAGGACCGCAGCGGCAAGGGCATCGGACTGGAGAACACCCGCCGCCGCCTCGACCTGCTCTATAACGGCCGGTATGAATGGCAGCAGCAGTTGGACAACGACATATACACCACTCACATCCACATCAGAACATGAGACCACTCACTTGCATCATCACCGACGACGAGCCGTTGGCCGTCAAACTTCTCGAGTCGTTCGTCGCCAAGACACCCGACCTGGAACTGTTAGGGGCATACACCGATTCCGTAGAGGCGATGACAGCCATCAAGCAACAGCAACCCGACCTGCTCTTCCTCGACATCCAGATGCCCGACATCAACGGCATGGAACTGGCCCGGATGCTGCCTGCCGAGACACGCGTCATCTTCACCACGGCCTTCCAGGAGTATGCCTTCGAGAGCTATGAGGTGTCGGCACTCGACTTCCTCCTCAAGCCCATCCGCTACGGCAAGTTCATCGCTGCCGTGGAGAAGGCGAGACAGTGGTTCGGGCGCACGGCACAGGTCGCCACAGACGACCCCAAGGTGGCATCTGCCACCGCCATGCCCGACACGCTCTTTCTCCGCGTCGACGGTGAATACCGGCAGGTGGCGGTGGCCGACATCCTCTATGTGAGCGGCATGAAAGACTATGTGATGTTCTATATCGAGGGGGAGCGCAAACCGCTCATCACGCACATGACGATCAAGGCGGCAGAAGACCTGCTCCCTTCGTCGTCGTTCATGCGTGTCAACCGCTCCTATATCGTCGCGCTGGCGAAAATCAGGCGTGTAGACCGCAACGACTGTCTCTATATCGGCGACGAGATCATCCGCGTCACCGAAGCCTACAAGGAGAATTTCAACCTGTTCATCAACAGCCGTCAAGTGGACAGATAACAAGAGGGTACATTCCGCGATATCATTCGTCTTATCATACAAAGGGGTATCCCGAAAAAACACATCACATAGAACGAATGGTATAGACAATTATGAGAAACGGAAAAACATGTTTTGGCGTGATTATCGGCACACGCGCCTATTTCAATTCAGAACTGGCCCGCGACGTGCGCAAGCAACTGCTGCTCACCATCGAGAAATTGGGCTTTGAGTATGTCATCCTACCCGAGGATGCCACCCCCACCGGCAGCAGCAGCATCGAGACCCGTGAGGACGGTCTGAAAGTGGCCAGACAGTTTCGCGAGCACCGCGACGAGATCGACGGCATCATCGTGTCGCTGCCTAATTTCGGCTTCGAAATCGGCATCATCAATGCCATCAGCGACGCCGAACTCAACGTGCCCGTAATGGTGCAGGCTTGCGACGACGAGAACGACAAGGTGGACCTCGACAGCCGCCGCGACGCTTTCTGCGGAAAAATCTCCGTCTGCAACAATCTCTACCAGTATGGCATCCCCTTCACCGACACGACGCTCCACACCTACTCCATCTACAGTCCGCTGCTGGCCCAGGACCTCGAACGCTTTGCTGCCATCTGCCGCGTGGTCAACGG
>CADBLU010000233.1 GCA_902795605.1 uncultured Prevotellaceae bacterium
ACAGCATTGAGAACATAGAAGCCGCAAATACAGCCTCTTCATCAGGAAGATGTTCCATCTGAGGTGCCAGAAGCATATAATAATCTGAAATAGGATGATAATTTCCACGTCGCTTCTCAAAAATACAATGCAGCATGTTGGCTTGAATCTCTTGATAACTGAATGGCGCTATCTCACCTTTCTTGCGGTTATATGTTTCTAAAGCCTGTTCGGCCTTTTCGGGCGAACGACGTGAATAAAGGAGGTATATAGCCAACGATATTAAGTCATCTGCACTATATTCATCGAAATCAAAATCATCAACATCAACAGTGTTTCCTTCATGATAAGACTTCGCATCATCAACATACTGCTGTAATTGTTTATAATCGTCATAGTCGGGTATGGCTGCGTTCAGAACTGCCGAGCACTCATCGACCATACTGAGCATCAGACGTCCCATGAAGTCATCACCTGCCTCAAACATTAAACCTGAGCCCTGAAGCAACAGTAAAGACATATTGTATTTGATGTCAACCCAATTATGGGGCTCGTAAACATAAGCCTCACCTTTCATGATTTGCTCTGCGACTTCTCTATTGAAGATGCCGACTATCTCAGCAGCAGTTTTCTTATCGCCTGTATAACTGAGGAATGTAGCAATATCCCTGACAAGCACAACCACATTGTTATTCGCGATATTCAGCACTTTTTTCAACCATTCTACGAAGTCATTACCATTATCGGAGAGAGCGATGGCGGCATTCACAAAATGGGGCCATACGAGAGAGGATGTATTGGAAAGTACTGCTTTCAGAACTTCTTCCGTAGGATGGTTGATGGCAATGGCTCCCATCTCACGGCAGGCAAACTCATCATTAGGATTCTCATAAAGCAGATGGCCCATTCTGCCCGTGATATTCTCATAGAAGTTCTCGAACGGCCCATCATCCTCATGCCGAATGCACTTCACAATTTGGCGATAGCTTTGATATGCAAAGTCAATGACGCCAGTCTTAGAATCTATAGTCAACAAATCGCCCATCCATCGTTTCATTGATGAAAACTCCAACTGGTTCCAATGCTCTCCCGCAAATGCCTGGAAATCTTGTTCTCGCAAGCCATAGTTTGTCGCAGCCAACAGGCGGATGGAAGCCCATAAGAAGCCGAAATTCATGAAAAGGGCTGCGTCATGGAGAAAAACGACAAACAACTGTTCTGGATAAGGCGCAATCTTAGCCATCTCGTCTGTCAACTCAGTCAGATAATTCTCAATAGCGGTATCACCGTCTCCACGCTTTCTGATTTCCTCATAATCATATGCTGTCAAACTTGCCAGTTTGCGTACCATCAGCACATCCCATAACGGGCAACCGCAACAGAGTTCGTCGTGCTCCGAGTAGGAATCCATCAGGTGATTGAGAACTCTCTGCGGGAGACTTTTGCCTTTCGCTTTCATCAATTCTTGTACAATCTGTCCACCCTCATAGGCATTGACTGGAGGTAACAGCACCTTCTCAACATCCCATTCTGAGAAGAGCTTCATCTTATCACGTTCTGTAAAAGCAATCAGCATACAGAAGTCTTGTAATCCTCCAAACATCAACTCATACACATTCTGCATCAGATGAAGGTCGTCGATAAGAAGCAGTGGAGGCATTTCAAGGTCTTTGGTGGCATGATAGAACTCCTCGGCCATTTCGCCGAACTCCACATCCTCGTCAAGACCGTATCGGCGCTGTGGATGGATTCTGGAATCAGCAAGCCATTTCTTCAGCACCTTACTGGGTGTGTCGCCATAATGTGTAAAGTGGATGAAAACCAACAGTTCATCGACCACTTCAAAGCGTCGGTATAACTCACAGAGAAAAGCCGTTTTTCCATAGCCATAGTGAGCATAAATCAGTCTGGGTTTCTGGTCTTCATCATATCCCTTCGCAATCTCGTTCAAAAGATTCTCATGCGATTCGCAGTTCACATAGTACTCACCTTCTTTTGCAATCTTCATAAGGTCGGCATCTGCCATCTGCTGGAACTCATTAACTGGATTCTCCACCGCATTACTACCCTCATATAACATAATCTGAGCATGCAGAGCTTTGCAAAGGAACAATCCCAAGTCCTCGAGTTCGGTCAGCGATTGGCCATCCCATCTACAATCGTACTCATATATATTATTGCTACAGTAGGCATTTTGGCAACCATCCATAATCTTCTGCTTCAATGATGAAAGTTTGCGGTCTGCCTCATCATCCTGGTTGCAGAACTTACGGCGAGCGACATCGTCCATCTGCTCATAGACAGTCGGCTTACGGAAACAGAACAGACTACGGCGCAAAGAATCGGTATCCATCAGGGAACCGAAGAGCATCTCAAGCTCTGTGACACTCGTCTGCTCCTCAGATTCTTCATGAATGTGCTTTCTTTCCTCCTCTGACATCTCATCCAGCATCACCTGCCAACTTTCAGTTGGTGGTATCCAACCATAACGGTCACCAAGCAGACCGATAAAGAAAGGGCGCGACTGGCGGATTTCAGAGATACATTCACGAAGCACGATATTCTCCCGTTCGTTCTCGTCAGCGTCCTGGGTGTTTACCCCCCAACGCAAGTCGATAAACTGTATGGTGATGCCTTGTGGCGCTAACAACTGCTGAAGAGTTGGCGCCACTCTGTTCATAATCAGGTCGCGCTCTGCGTCCATATCCTTGAAGGTGCTGCTCAGGAACACCTTGATGTTCTTTCCGTTTTGCATAGTAAAAATGGTTTTTAGCTTATGATTCTTTGCCGTTATGCCGTTTATGTGCAAAGATAGTAAATGGTTTTGATAATCTCATGGTTGATCAAACAAAAAAACAGATGAGTCCTTCCCATCGTCGCCTAAGCGCCCCTGCCTGATTCCGGTCATGGATGTCCATGACGTGAAAAAAAACTCCTTTTAGAAGTGAGCCTATCTCATGCCTTGAAGCGGGTCATTCACTTTATTAGGAGCAAGTGCCCGGGACGGACACGCCACCTTTTGCACACACTTGTTACCATCAACAATATATAATCCTTGAGGCAATGTGTTGAAACAGTCAATGTCTCCCACACAAACGCCACTAAGATTATAGACTTTATTGGCGTTCTGCTTATAATATTGGGGCAAGCGCATACCATTGGAAGAGGATTTGTAGGTTGTTTTTACAGTGGATCCCATAACCCTGATCTTGTCTTGAAGCCTTACATCGGCCGAACTGGCAGCCATATAGATATCCACCTCGCCTGTTTCTACGTCGAAGGTGAAGGTTTTGTCATTAAAATATGCCAGTTGCTCATGTCTCAATGGTATCTCAACCTGTTTTGTCTCACCAGCCTTCAGCTCCACACGGACAAATCCGACTAATTGCATAATAGGTCTCTCGATTTCTGAATGGCAATGGACATACAACTGTACCACTTCCGAACCGTCTCTCGTACCAGTATTGGTGATGTTGGCTGTCACTTTTATTTCTTCTCCCGGATTAAGTTGCCAACTGTCAAGTGACAAATCGCTGTAAACGAAAGACGTGTAGGAAAGGCCATAACCAAAGGGATATAAAGGCTTTTTGTCGTGATACATGTAGGTGTACTTGTTTTTCCGGATGCCATATTGTTTTAGATTGGAAGGCAGATTGGATATTGAAGCGTACCAAGTGGAAGTGAGTTTTCCACCTGGGTTGTAACCGCCAAAGAGAACATCGCAGATGGCCTGACCCTGTTCCTGACCATCATACCAAGCCTCAATGATGGCAGGCACGTTGCTGTCGGCCCAACTGATGTCCATAGAAGAACACGTGCTGAGGATAAGAACCACGTTGGGATTGGCGGCATAGATGGCCTCCAACAATTTCTGTTGTGCTTCTGGAAACATCAAGCTGTTTCTGTCGCGGCTCTCATCACTCACGTTGAGGTCAGTTCCCAAAGCGAGGAGTACGACATCAGCCTCTTTCGCCATAGACACAGCTTCATCGAGCATTTTTTTGTCATTGCTGCCGCTCACACTGGAACCTTGTGCACACATCACCCTACTTCCCAATGCTGTGGAGGATACGTCGCTCTCATTATAGACACGGAACCAATCTACATTGATGATATATCTATTGTTGTCGCTCGCTTCTGGCAATTTGCTAAATATAAGATAGATCGTGTGCGTGCCTCGGATTGCCTGCGCCTCTTCAGGCAAGTCGGCGTTAATGGTGACAAAGGTGGTCCAGTTATTGGCGGTAGCAGGAAGAGTACTTTGATAGAGTAAGGTGCCGGTTTTCGCATTGTCGATTCTCACAGTCATTTGTCGGTTGCCATAGCACCCGGCATAACTGAATGAAAACTTTGTTTTACCCTCACCAAAATCCACATTATCGTATCGGAATACAGCACCCGACTCAATAAAGCCAATGCCAGGATTGTCCACTCTGCCCTTCGAAGCCTCATCGTAATTCTCTGCCTGTATGGTTCCGTCGCTTGTGATAGTGAAATCCATCACGTCGGCTACTGCCTGCAACAATGTTTTCTTATAAGTGGGCTCACCTGAATAACCACCAAGTTGGACAGTATTGGAGTATGGGCCTATTACTGCTATTTTCTGGATATCTGACGCATGAAGCGGAAGAAAGTTGTCCTCATTCTTCAATAGAACGATGGCTTCACGCGAGGCTTGCAATGCCAAAGCTCTGTGCTCATTGCACTCCAACATACCCTCTCCGCAATTGACATATGGATGGTCGGAGTCGAACTCACCTAATGAGAACCTTGCCTCAAACACCCTTACAAGCGCTGTGTCGAGTTGAGCTTCTGTCATATATCCTTTCTCTATGGCTTCTCTGCAATGGTCTTGAAACGTACTGCCACAGTTGAGGTCCTCACCATTGATCATCGCAACAGCCGACGCCCCTGCACCATCTGCTGCGTATCTATGTTTTTGAAAGATGTCGTCGATGGCACCACAATCACTTGTGACAAAGCCATTAAACCCCCATTCAGTCCTCAGAATGTCGGTGAGCAGTTCATGATTGGCACAACAGGGGATGCCATTGAGCGCATTATATGCACTCATGATGCTTCTCACGTTACCCTCTTTTACAGCCATTTCAAAAGCCGGAAGATAATACTCCCTAAGGTCACGCTCATCCATATCTGACGAGGAATCGTGGCGCCCTCCCTCAAAGTTGTTGGCGGCGAATTGCTTGGCTGTGGCTACCGTCTTGTAGTACTTGGGGGCATCACCCTGCATACCTTTAATGTATTCCACTGCCATGCGGCCCGTAAGATATGGGTCCTCACCGTAGTTTTCCTCATCACGCCCCCATCTGGGGTCGCGGCTCATATTGATTGTAGGACACCAATAGACAAGTCCCTTGTTTTTATGCCTATTATACCATCGAGCCTCATTGGCTGTTGCTTCTGCACACTTTTTGATGAGTGTCAGGTCCCAAGTGGAAGACATTGCCTTTGACGACGGGAACGATGTGGCCGCACCCGAACGAGCAACGCCATGCAAACCTTCGTTCCAATAATTATAGCCTTTTACTCCCAGACGGGAAATGGGCATTGTGTTGTGCCCTACTTGGTTGATTTTTTCATCAAGAGTCATTCTTGAAACTAAGTCTTTGGCCCGCTCATGAAATGAGACAGTAGAATCTTTGAAAGGTATGGGCTGTGCTGAAGTGGCCAAACAGCAACAGGCCACCAAGACTGATGCAAGATGTTTTTTCATCACAAATCTATGGTTTGAGGTTAGAGATTGCGTAATATTCCTTGCCAAAAATACATGAAAACTATCTTATGCATGGGCATAATTTACTTAAATGAGTGAAAAAATTATCACATCCACCTATTTCTCTGAAACACAGTAACATATAGGCTATTATCCCATTGGGGAAAGTATTTATACGCACAATTTTTACCCCTTTTATGGCAATATTTACCCGCATGCGCCCATTCTTTCATCTATCTTTGCAACCAGAACAATTTTGCAAACGCATGACTTTTTAACCTAATAATTATTTAAGTATGATGAAACAATTACGTTACTTGAGAACACTGGCTTTGGCAGCATGTCTATTGACAACTGTCCACACGATGGCTGGTAATGAACTGGGGAAACCCGTGACCGAGTTCACCGAACCGTCCAAGATGATGCTCGACTATCCTTACACCATCCTTGGCTCTACCCGCACACTACTGCGTTACGAAGTGCTCACATTCAAAATCAGTGCTCCGGCAGACGGGCAATATGCCGTTGAGTATCTGGTGAATGCTACTGGCAACAACATTCAGTTGGCGACCACAGCCAGCAAGACCATCACTGATGGTTATGACGAGCCAGATTACAGCAGTTTCGCTCACATGACCATGGTCACCGATGAGGACCTTCCAGAAATTGTGGGGGAAGACGCAGAACCTTATGTTCCTGCCGACCCTGTCTATCTCTATTCTTCTGTCAATTTGAAGGAAGGTATGAACTATGTACATGTGTGGATGCATGTCTATTGGAGAAATGACGCCCTCGCCCCACAAAAAGTACAGTTCAAGAGCATACGGATTCTGCCCGAGGGATCTGGAATGGTAGGTGATGTCGCTGCACGAGCAAGCCAAAAAGCCTTCCGCGTGAAATATTTCAGAAGCCTGCAGGATGCCACAACAGCCACAATGGTGAGCAATTATGAGGCATTGGTAAAAGCCATCAACGAGGATTACACCAAAGCAGACGTAACGGCCGTCTTGGCCGACATTGCTGCCGCCGAAGCAAAAGAGCAAGAGGTGCGCCATGGCAAGGGTGTCATAGTAGAGAAGGACAGCACACGTATCGACCTGCTTCTCTATCACAACGAGTACAATAACAAGGAGACGATGGAACCGCTGGGTGGATATGACGAGAGTGGCGCCTATGAGATGGAAATAGGAATGGAAGACTATCCCGCTCAGTTGGAGTTCACACGCAACAATTACTTCACTTATAAGTTCACCGCTGGTTTCTCCGGCAATTTCTTCATCCAATATCTTGCCAGTTCACAAAACTCCGCCACTATCGACATGACCGTGCTCGCAGACGACAGCACCACCGTGGTGATGCCCACCTACAAACTGAGTACGGGCAACGGCGCATGGCAAAACTACGAGCTGATGGACAAACGCGATGTGGCAAAATTCGCCATGGAGGAAGGGAAGACCTATTATCTGCACATGTATTACAACCAATACACCAATGTGCGTGACATTCTGATCCGCCATCTGCCGAAAGTTTATCACACAGCCGAGCAGCTCGACTCACTGATTTCTGTCGCTGAGAATGTACTCGCCTACTATGACGAAGGTTCTGAAGGCTATTATGCTGTTGAGGACAAATCATTGCTTATCCATTTAGGTGAGGTGGTCGACGAAGCCTATGAAGTGGCGTTTGTCAGCAATCCCGACCCCACACTGGTTGACGAGATGTTTGAAAAACTGCAAGATGCCATATTGGCTCTTGACAACATAAAGTCGCTCAACATTATACCCAGCAAGTCAGTAGGAAGTTTCGACGTTACAGCATTCAACGAAAGCTACAACTGCTCATACAAGATGGATGGCGACATCATGCAACTCGACAATTTCAGGTCGGGCGGCTACATGATATACAAGCTATACAACAAGAAGGACGCCAAGTACCTGGTAGACTTCGAATTCGCACATGCCAACGACGGTGCCAAGATGCAGTTCCAGTTCTATGTTATAGAGAATGGGGTTGAGTTCATTTGTGCCGACGCCACTTCTGAAGAGTTTGCCGGTACAGGTGGTTGGCAAGTATTTGAGCCCAAGCAGATGGAAATTGGCGGTGTGCCCGAAGGTTATGTGTATCTGAAAATAACAGGAACAGGACCTTCTTACGTGGGCAACCCCCGTTTGTTCACCTTCACACCGATCGAGGGCACAGAGGGTGCCGGTACAAAAGCGCTTGCTGATGCCAAGGAGGCTTATTATGCACAATTCACCGTTGAGAGTGTAAACAGTCTTATTGAAAACGCCAAAGCACTCATTGCTCCGTATGCCCAGGGGTCGGAATACGACAACTTAATTGAAGACCGCACACCCATCGAAAATATAGAGGCAGCCATCGCAACTGCTGAGGCTGCCGTCGCAGCCAATGATGTAGAGGCTCGCACCGCTGCGTATTTAGCACTTCAGGAAGCCATGCAGGGTATTTCTAAACTGAAGATTCTCAACACACTGCCCACCTCGGTCAACTATCCCTTCAATCTGGCCAGCTATGACACGGCGTCGGGCGTGGTTACCAAGAATAGTGAAGGTCTTCTTCAGCTCGACAGTTTCAAAGATGGCGGAAGTATCGTATACAAAGTTTGGAACACACAAGATGCAGAGTATGAAGTTACCTTCGACTTTGCCCATGCTAATGACGGTGCGTCTTTGGAGTTTGTGACCTACGTTATGGAGGACACAGTGGAACTGGTTTGCTCAACCAACAAGAGTGAGGAGTTTGTAAGCACAGGAGGATGGCAGTCATTCTCACAAAAGAGCAACATCAAAGTGGGTGCCATCCCATTGGGTCACGCCTATATCCGCATCAACGGTTTTGGTCCTTCATATGTAGGCAATATGCGCTCATTTGCCTTTACTCCCATTGCCGGCACTGAAGGTGCTGGTGCCAAAGCTCTTGCTGACGCAAAGGAAGAGTGGACAAACGGTATCAACGAGATAACCGCATCCAACAAAAACCGCCGAGGTATCTACACGATGAGCGGTCAGTATCTGGGCACCGACAGCGGCAAACTCTCGAAGGGTATCTACATTATCAATGGCAAGAAAAACGTAGTGAAATAAGATTAGCATCTACTGCAACAGGAAAGGAAGGGGCTACAACACCCCTTCCTTTTCTGTTTACGTTTATGTATTGGAAGAGGAACTTCTCTCCCTATACTCAGAAGGAGTAAGGCCTGTTTCCTTTTTGAAGCATTTCCCGAAATAGCGCGCATCACTGAATCCCACGGCATAGGCGATTTGCGAGAAAGGCTCGTTGCTTTTCGACACCATGTCCTCTGCATGTTTGATGCGGATATGGCGCAACAACTCCACAGGGCTCATGCCCACCATCGACTTGACCTTATTGTAGAAAACCGTGCGTCCGAGGCAGACGGCGGCAGCCAAGTCTTCAATTTTCAATTCGGAATCAGCAATATTTTCCTCAATATATTCCAATAGTTGGTCCATCATCTCCTTGTCGCTGTCCACAATTGCAGTCTCCTTCAGTTGGAGCATGTGGGGAACTTCTATTGCATGCTCATCTGCCACAGTCTCACTTATTTCCACACTTTCCAAGAAATTTTTCTGCAGAATACGCTGATTGGCAATGATATTCTGCATCCGCTGTTTGAGATAAGTGGCTGAGAAAGGCTTTGTAATATAATCATTGACTCCCGCACGCAATCCTTCCAACCGGTCCTCCATCGACGCCTTGGCCGAAAGGATGATGATGGGAATATGAGAGATGTCATGGTTGTCCTTGATGCGATGTACCATCTCCAGACCATCCATCTCAGGCATCATCACATCGGTCAAGATGAAATCAGGCTGTTCTGCCATCGCTTTCTCCAGTCCCTCACGCCCGTTGGAGGCCTGGCTAACGACATAGTCACTTTGGAGGATGCTCACAAGGAAAGCACGCAGGTCATCATTGTCCTCCACAACAAGAAGACGCGTCTTGTCTTCGCTTTCTTCCATGTCATCATCGTAGGAGACTGCATCAGATGGCGTTGAAGTGGCTGTCAGAGGCACTTCAGAAAGCATCTCACCCTTCGGAATCTCCCAGTCGCTGATATAAGTATTGTAGTCTGTACCATATGTAAGCATGCTATTGACCAATTCAAGCATACGGTGGGTATTGCGTAGGACCATCTCCAAATACTGTCTGGACACACTGGTCAGACGCTCCGTATCAAGCACCTGCCTCACAGGGCCTCCGATAAGTGTAAGTGGTGTGCGGAGCTGATGACTGACATCTGTGAAAAAAAGTGTTTTCATGTTGTTGATTTGTCGCTCCATAGAGGCTCTTGTGCGGAGCCTGTAAATCCACACGACAATGCCGATGACGGCTATTGCCAACAAAAGGTACAACATTTTGGCCCACCATGTTTCCCAAAAAGTAGGTCTAACATCAAGCAGCAGCGTTTTGTCGTTATCCACCCAAATGCCGTAATGATTGGTGGAGCGAACCTTGAGCCTGTGTTTTCCTGGTGGCAGATGGCTATAAGTGACGCTGTGCGCGTCATTCAGTTCGATCCAATCATCGTCGACACCTTCCAGCATATAAGCGTAACGAATCATACTATTATCCTGATAATCAAGTGCAGCAAACTGGATAGTCAGGTTACGCCGATTGGAGGGAACAAGGAGGAAGTCGTCCTGAATATGCCTGAGGGGGACATCTGCGCCATGGAAGAGCACACTTTTAAAAACGATGGGAGGCAGATATTTTTCTTGACCGGTTTGTTTGGGTCGGAAACTGATAAATCCATCGGTGGTGGCAAAAGCCAATTCACCTGTCAACGGATTGAATGCCGACTGTGATTCGGTCAGCTCCGTATGTTCTCCCAAATCGCCTGTTCCGAAGCGGAACAGTTGCCGCTGTTGACGATGAAACATCATCAGACTGTTCTCGCACCCTATCCACAGATTTCCCTCTGCATCCTCCTTCATGGAAAGTACCGTTCCGTAATTGTTGTTGTCAAACAGTTTGACTGGAGCAAAACGTAAGTGCCTACCTAAAGGATTTTTACCTATTATCTCCTGCACTCCACCGCCAACAGTGGCAACCAGTATCCTCCCTGTATGGTCTACGTAACTATTCATCACATCACTGGTGAAGAGAGACGACGGGTCTCCATGGATGTGCTTGTGCGCAAAAAACGTTATCTTCTCGGGTGAGTCAAAGTGTTCAGAGAAAGTGACGAGTCCGTTTGAAGCCGATACGATGATGGCCCCGTCTTTCGTTTCGGTGATTCGCCTCACTTTGTTGAAATCACCTACAGGATAGTTCTTGAGGAGGTTTCCCGCATGGATAAAACGTATCGCTTTGTTTCCGCTGTTGTCATCCGCATCCTCATCAATGAGAGCGATACCACCTTCAAAAGTACCTACCCAAAGCCGATGGCTGAAATCCTCATGCATGGCATAAATTTGATCACTGCAGAGAGAGAAGGGCTGTGTCTTGTCGTGTTGATAATGCGACAGTCTTCCCTTGCCTTTCAAGCAGTAGAGGCCATCACCTTTCGTCCCAATCCACATACGGTGTCTGCTGTCCTCATATATACAGTAAATGTGTGTGGAGAAGACAGTGGGCGCTTGATGCAACTGCCCGTCGGAACCTAAGAAGCCCTCCACTTTTCCTGTCTGGTCTGTCACGGCGACATGTCCGGTAATATCACCCAACCATAACCTGTTCTGACTGTCGTAGCATACGCTCCGCACCTGTTGCATCCCTTCAAGGTCATGATGTTGGAACATAGACTGAGTGAAATTGATGACAGCCACATCATGCTCACCAGAAAACCACAAGTCTCCACGGGCGTCGACAAACAACTTGTCGATGGTTGGCTCTGCGTTGCTGGTTCTTATTGAGTAAGGGATAAGCTGGCGAGTCACCTCATCATAATAGCCAAAAAAACCTTGTTCGGTGCCAATCCAACAATTACCGTAATTGTCATCGTGGACAAAATTACGTGTACTCTGCCTGAGAGAGAGCAAAGGTATCTGCATGGGAACCCGCTCCACCTGTCCTTTGTCTACCATAATGAGCAGTACGTTTCCCGCAGACGTGATGGCCCAAACACGTTTGCGATGGTCGGCGCTGATATGCTTCACCCTATCGTTGGATGGAAAAGGGATATACTTATGGCGGTTGTTATCCGAATGCCAGACTATCAGTCCTTGTTCGGTCAGCATAAGCATTCCGTGCTCTCCGAAGGACCCTACCGAAGAGATATTCTTTGTCTCTTCTGGAAATCCCTTTAAAGCATCGACGACATTGCGTTTCCTGTCATAACGGCCAATTCTCCCATCTTTTGAGACCAATACAATATTCTGTCCATCCTCCCACAAAAAACTGTAGGGTGTACTATCATTCAATGGCTTGCCCACGATGTAAGGCCCTTTGTCCGTAAGCAGCCATTCACTGCCTTTGGTATCGATTTCCACTCCGAAGACGTCACCCCATTTCTTTGAGGTATTAGCCGGACTAAATTCCTGCACACAAGCCGGTGTCGCGGATTGAAGGAGCATTTGTTCATCTATTCTGAAGCAACTCTCTCCCTTTTCACGGCTAAAGAGCCAAGTAAAGCCGTTTTGCAACGGGACAATACGCTGGCAAATGAATTCTTTCCCCGATTTTTGGGCAACCAATGACGACAAATTGATAAAGCTGCTCGTCGCACGGTTGAAAAGAAACACCTGCCTGTCATAAGTCAGACACCATAGATTTCCAAAATGTGAGACATAGGTTTTCAGCAATCTGTTTGTGGTCAGTGTTCTTTCTTTGACAAATGGGTCATTGAAAGCATTGAAAGAGTATCCGTCATAACAACAAAGACCATTCCAAGTGGAAAACCACATCATTTGGTCGGGTGTCTGTTCGATGCTGGAAATGACATTGGAAGCCAGTCCGTCGCGTAGGCTGAACAGTCTGACGTTACAATGAGGCTGAGCCGCCACTGCCAGCCATA
The DNA here is from genome assembly GCA_902795605.1 of uncultured Prevotellaceae bacterium. GTDB lineage: Bacteria > Bacteroidota > Bacteroidia > Bacteroidales > Bacteroidaceae > Prevotella. The sequence goes on from CADBLU010000233.1 coordinate 12,711, forward strand.
CCGACAAGAGTGTGAAAAGATGAAGAAAACGTCTCATTTAGTAGTTTATTTTTGATGTTGTAAAGTTACGTTTTTTTTTCAACATGAGCAATTCCACGTGTCTTTTTTGTTTTAAATAGTGCAATAATTGTCATTTGTATCATCTTTGGGAGAATAGCATAACGATTAATTATAAATAAGGAGTATCTTTGTGGCAACTAATCAAACATCTCAAAAAATGCTAAGCAAACGTTTCTACAGATTATTCTCGGTCTTTATCCTGACGATGGCATTTATAGCTGTCGAGGCCGCCACAGTCGACATTCCCACTACGGCAAATTCATACATCTCATGGAGCGATGCCACGGGCAGCAATTTCAATGTGGAGAACAACGGAGCCAACGTGGGCAGCACAGGCAAGAACACACAATTGTCATTCGCTATCCACAACACTCTGTCGCAAGACTATTTGCTCACTTTCAAAACCGGCACCAAAAACGCCGCAGAAATGAAGGTGTCGCTCATCGATGAACAGCAACAAGTCGTTTTTGAACGTCAAGTGACGATCGAGAACACTGACAGTTGGACACCTTCCGTCCCCCACAACTATGTCATTGAGCAACTGAAGGAAGGCAATTATACCCTCAAATTCTCCGTGACCAAGACAACAGGCACCTATGCAGGCAATTGGGGTGATCTGGCATTTTATCCTCTTGAGGTGGTGGAAACGATTCCTGGACAACTGGACATAAGCAAGGGTGCCTATGGCGGAGGTGCCGTCAACGAAGGCCCCAATGTTGGGTATATTAAGAATGGCGCGACAGCCAGTTACATTTTTCTCAACAAGCAAACGGGGGTCTATTCACTCCAGATGGATATAGCCCGCTATGGTTCTGGAGGTATGATGGAGATTCTCGTCAAAGATGCTGAGAGCGGAAAAATTGAGGGTGAAACAAAATACGCCATCTCCGCTGATGCTTCCAGCAACTATACCCCAGTAAGCATTTGCATCCCTGGTGAAATAGGAAAAGGCCTCCGCCAATTGTCGTTTGCTTTCTCCAATGGTTCTGGTTACATCTGCAATTTCCGCAATATTGAGATGAAATACTTAGCTGCCCATCATGCAGCTGTCAATGGAATAAACGTGATCGGGCACCAGGTGGATAAAGGTGATGACACCGATTGGCTATGCAACATTCCCGCCGACAACAATGACGCCACCACCACCTTCCGCATCGACAAGGTTTATTGCTCACTTGACGTGACAGCCAAAGACGAACGGGGCAACAGCATCACTGTGAATGACAATGGGGATGGCACATTCTCTCTGCCTACCCCCCAACAGGGAAATGTAGCTTTGGTTGATATTGAGGTGATTCCCGACTCAGAAATGGGGGCTGTCGCCTCCAAGACTCACTATACCCTTCGCATTTTCCACATAGGCGACATATCTGTCACAAAAGTGACTGTTGACGGTGCGGAAGTCAATCTGGCTGAGCAACTCAACCAACCTCCTTACACCGCCATCCTCAGCGACATGATATTCACGCACCTCCCCACTGTCTCTGTACAATTTATTGATGGCACCACCATCACCGGGACATCTGAATTCCTCGGCAACGAGGCTGTCTACACCTTGGAGAAAAAGATGGGAGAGCAACAGCGTGTCTATCAACTGACAGTACAGGGTATCCATGTGTATACAAAGACCGCCAACGATGAAACTGTAGTTTTGAAATATACAGGTGCAGGTGTGAAAAACGGTTCTTGGAGTAATGGAACCTACAGCATCTCCGGTATTGGCGACGGATGGGAGAACAGCAGTTTCAAAATGGGCGAAGGGCAATACACCATCACCATGCCCGTTGACGAACGAGTCAAGCAAGTGGTGTTCAAGGATTTCAACGCAAACTACAATGGAGGAATGCTGACCGGTCTTTCCTCTCAAGGTGCCACTGTATGGATTCCTACAAAACATGACTACCAGGAGTCTGATGCCACCATATACGACTTGGTTATCAACCTCGAGAACCACCAACCGGGCACTCCGATCGTATTCTCGCTCCAAGGCGGAGGACAACCTGTGGCTTGGTTTGAACTGACCATTGACCACATAGCGGTCAATACGCCACCAGTACTGAAAAGCTATACCAAGACACCAACCACAAATAAAAACCACTGTGTGGTGGAGATGACCTTCGATCGTGAAATGAAGGATACAAAGGCCACTATAGCAGGTCAGACAGTAGAGGCAGAAGGCGGTTCATCAATACTGAGATTTGCCATATGGAACCTTGACTACCAATCCCACAACACGCTCACATTGGCTCGTGGCGCAGCCAGCGACCTTTATGGCAACACAAATACTGACTCCATCACTGTCGATATTGAGGTGGGTGAGAAAGCCAAGGTGGAAAAGGCTGAATTCGATTTCGTGGTGAGCGACCTGACCGAGTGGAAGTCTGCCATCAAAAGCGTCAACAGCAGCAACACATCACCAAGCGCCAAACGTAAAGTCATCTTTGTCAGAAACGGAGACTACGACTTCGGGGCTGAGGAGCAGAATCTGAAAGCCTACAATGTAAGCATTATTGGCGAAAGCCGTGACGGGGTCATTCTCCATGGTAACCGCGATGGTATCAGCAACCCTGTGCTGAACATCAACAATACAGGAGGTAACTATTTTCAGGACATCTCCGTGCGCAACGATAAGGATTTTGGCAAAAGCCGGTCAGGTGTAGGCGTTGCCATCTCTGGCGGCAAGAAGGCCATATTCAAAAATGTCGCGATGATGAGCCAGCAGGACACCCAAGTTACCGGCGAGAGCGGCTACTACTTAGGATGCCAGATTTATGGCGCGGTAGACTATATCTGCGGAGGTGGCAACCATTTTTATGACCGATGCGAACTCATCATGACCAATCCCGGCCCTATTACCGCCCCTGCCACCAGCCCCATGCTCAAATGGGGATATGTTTTCCAGCGTTGCACTGTAAACGCATACCCGGGTTTTAATGCTGAAGGCAACTATGACCTTGGAAGACCATGGCAAAATGAGCCCAGGGCTTATTTCCTCCATACAAAGATGAATGTGAAACCCTCCGACGCAGGATGGCGCAGTATGAGTCAGTTGCCCACTCATTTTTATGAGTACAAATCTGTCGACAAAAACGGCAATGAAATCGACCTGAGCAAACGCACAAACTCACCTACAAGCACCAACAAATACACACCTGTGTTGACCGATGAGGAGGCCATGAGATTCACCGTGGAAAATGTTCTCGGCGGCATCGACAGTTGGCTGCCGACAGAAGAGTCTTTCACAACAGCCGCACCTCAGGTGACTGTCAATGGCAATACTTTGAACTGGTCTGAGGTCGAGGATGCTCGTTGCTATGTTATTTTGTGCGATGGACAATACGTGACCAATCAGACCGCCACTTCATTTGTCGCCACAACTCCCGGCACATACACCATCTGCGCCACCAACCCCAACGGAGGTATGGGCGACAGAACGGAGATACAAGTGGGAAAAGGCAACGATGACGACCAACGGATAGAGAAGACACCGGCATTTCCCGGCGCTGAAGGCTATGGCCGCTATGTGACTGGTGGCAGAGGGGGCGCAGTCTACCATGTAACTAATCTCAATGATTCCGGCAAAGGCTCTCTGCGATGGGCTTGCCAACTGTCTGGCACACGCACCATTGTGTTCGATGTCAGTGGAACAATCCATCTGAAGTCACAGCTGAAACTCTCACACGGCAATGTCACCATAGCAGGACAGACAGCACCAGGCGACGGCATCTGCATTGCTGATTGGGATTTTGTCATATCTGCTCCCAATGTCATCCTCAGATACCTACGCTTCCGTCCCGGAGACACTTCCGAAGGAGAGCCCGATGGCCTATGCGGATATGACGGGAAAAATATCATGGTCGACCACTGCTCCATCTCTTGGAGTGTCGACGAATGCTGCTCTGTATATGGCAATGAGCACATGACGGTACAGTGGTGCATCATCTCCCAAAGCCTGCGCAACAGCACACATGTGAAAAAAGCTCATGGCTATGGTGGCAACTGGGGAGGCAAAGGTGCCACCTACCATCATAACCTGCTGGCCCACCACGACTCGCGCACACCACGTTTGGCCAATCGTCCCATGTATGTTCAGAAAGACACTACTGACTATCGCAATAATGTGATTTACAACTGGGCCGGCAATGGCTGCTATGGGGGTGAGGGAATGAAGGCCAACATCGTCAACTGTTATTACCAGCCTGGACCAGGAACCATGCAAAGCAAAAGCGGGAGAAACGCCACCCGAATTGCCGGACTGGGCATAACCACCAACGAGAGCGACGGAAGTTATATGATATGGGGCAAATATTTCATTGACGGAAATGTCAACTCAAAATATCCCTCTGTGACCAACGACAACTGGGGCGTAGGAGTCTACCCACATATCGACAATTCTCTTCCCAATTACAACACGGTCACCAAGGACACTATTCGCCTAAGAGAGCCCTTGCGTTTCATGTATGTCACGACACATACTGCGGAGGATGCATATAAGAAAGTATTGCAGTATGCCGGCGCCTCACTGCACCGCGACATAGTTGACGAACTGGTGGTAAGCGATGCCCGTAACAACAAGGCCACCTACACAGGAAAAGGTGATGGCGATGTATATGGCATTATAGACACTCCCTATGACCTAAGGCCAGCCGATGCTCCTGAAGACTGGAGTCCTTGGCCTACGCTGGTTGGCCAAGATGCTCCTTCCGACACCGACAACGATGGAATCCCTGATGAGTGGGAAATAAATCATGGACTTGACTCGAATGACGCATCCGACGGCAATATGTTCAATGAAGAAGGATACACCATGCTTGAAGTGTATATGAACTCACTGGTGGCTCACATCACAGAGGCGCAGAACGAGGAAGGGAATCCAGAGGGTTATATCGAGTATAAAACCGAAGAAGATGTCAGCGGCGCCATCAATATCCCCACAGAAGAACTGAATCTCGACAAGGCAGAAATCATCATTGAGCCCAGTGGAAAACAAGCCGCCAAAGTGCTCAACGACACCTTCGACAGTTTCAGCCATGGTGATCAGGCATCGTTCTTGCTCAACTGTAAAGTGGCGGGAACATACCATATTTCTTTCCAAGCTGCCACTAAACGCAGTGATTTCAAACTCAACTTTCTCCTCACCGACAAAAAGACAGGACGTATTGAGGCCAACAAGACCGTGGCTGTCAGCAATACTGGCGACTGGCAGTCCTACCGCGACTATGGATTCGACACCGCCAACATGGAAGCAGGACTCAAACAACTGGTCATCACCTGGCAGAGCTCACAGGGACAATACACTGGCAATGTGAAGGATATAGCAGTAACTTTGCTGCAAGACCCCGACAATGTGCCCCATGTTGAGACTATTTCGGACTCATCAACCGACATCTTCGACCTTTCCGGAAGAAAAGTGGGGCAATATAATAAAGATCGTTTGCAGAAAGGCATCTATATCAAAAACGGCAAAAAGATAGTGAGACTTTAGATGTCAAAAATGAATCGTTGAATATGTGCCGATGGTGTCCTTTCATCATCGGCACATCATTTGTATCAGGATATTACATTAAATGTAAGATTACTCAACTCTATTTGAAAGGACTATACGAGTAAGGTAATGATTAAAAAAACAGAACATACAAACAGCTTCTTCTCAGAGTTTTTTATAACTTAGCAAAAAATTTCAAAAACGGTAAAAAACTTGAGCATGTCCCATGATTTGCTACAACGTTGCCCTATTTTTGCATCAAATTCATCAACATCTCATGACTTGTCAGTTATAACATCCTTTAGAAGACATATCTATACCTTATTTTATATATGAAAATCATTTTTTCACCAGAACACCAAGGCCACGTCTTTCTCGGCCTGAATGAGACAAACGACCACCTCATGGATACCATGGTGTGCGACACCATAGGATTGGTGGGGATGCTTGAACTCCGCTTAGGATTATATGTGGAGCCCCACCCGGCACACTACCGCACCGTGAGATACTACAAAGCCATGTCGGAATACATGAAGCGACATCCCGACAATATCCTGGCAGCTTCATTCCGGCTCTCCAGCCTCGGAACAGCCGAGCAGGCTCTACGATGGCGTGACAGCCTCATGCTCGACAGATGGCAGCCGGAAGAGACGGACTCCGGAAGCGGAAGGCTTGATGTCCTCGCCGGCACGGAGCAATTTTTCGACAGTCCTGGTCTGCCCGACCGGCTGTGGTCCGTCATTGAGTCGCTGAGAAAAGAGCGGGCAGGCTTTCTCAAGGACGTGGAAGTGGAACTGCCGTGCAGTCCCCACTATCTTCATCCCGCTATCAGACAACTGCTCAGTGTCATGGAAACCTGCGGGGCAAAGACGAGCCTACGCTCATGGGAGAGCCACACGCGAAAGAGCAACCTCGCCGAGATTGCCCACCTGCTGCAGTCGGACTCACAAACACAGGTGACACTCGACAAGGAAGACCGCTCATTCCTTATCTATTGCTTTCACGACGAGAAGGAGGCCAACGAATATATGGCCCTCAAAGGGGGAGATCTGCACGCCGATGTATGGATCAACCACAGCAACAAGACGATGGACAATTGGTTGCGTATGATGGGCCAGCCGACCATGGGTAGCCACATGGCCGAGGCGACGCCACAGTTGTTGCAATTGTTCGTCTTGAGCATTGACATGATGAAAGAACCACTCAACATCCAAAGCCTGATCAGTTGGCTTTACTCCCCCATCCAACCCCTCGGAACCTTTTTCGGAGGCATTCTTGCCGACACAATCATTGCCGAGGGAGGATACAGGAATAAGAAATGCCAGCAGGTGGTAGCCGACTACATCGCTGGCAAATACACCTATCATGACAAGGAAGAGGAAGCAAAACTTTCCGAAGAGGAAAAGAGGAAGCGCCAAGCACGTGAAGAGAAAAAGCGGAGGACACTGACCGAGACCTATCTTCCTCCATTCGAAGCGGAGAAGGCCGACAGCATCAGTACGCTCAGACTGAAGATACGCCTCAACAGTCTGGCAAGTTGGGCGCGCACCCGTGCCCAACTCTTGCGCAACCAACCAGCCAACGAGGGCTGGTGCAGCCAACTGGAGGTGCTGGCACAGATGTGCGACACCTTTGTCATGCTCACCGATGCTTCCGATATGGGTGAGACCGTGGACTTCAGACAGACGGACTCATGGTTGAGCACCTTGTTCAAAGGAGAGTCTTTCCTGCAATATTACCCGCAAAAGGGCAGCAGACAGTTGATAGACAGCCCTGCCAAGATGGCTGCCCGAAGCCGGCGAACCGTCTGGATGAACTTTTCTGGAGAACAGGCCCCGCATCTGGATGGCAGTTTCCTCTATCACTCCGAGAAAGAGCGCATCAAAGACAGCATCACCCTCTGGGAAGAGCAGGAGGAGACAAGCTACCATCAGATGATGGGACTGTTGCCTTTTGTCATGACCGACGAGCAACTTATTCTCGTGGTCACCGACTACACAGCCGGTGAACCGACACCCAAGCATCCCGTCTTGGTGCGCCTGGAAAGCCAACTGGAGAACCTCCGTGATTTCATGGAATCCCCCACCCTTCTCGACGAGAAAATGACCGATGTCGGCATCGTGAGCAACACCAACACCACACCGCTTATCTCATTCCGGCACCCCGAACTCATCAAGTGGCCCAATCACCTGAGTCCCACAATTATCAGCACGCTGGTGGAATATCCTTTCGACTACATGATGGAACGCTTGCTCGGCATCGTGGGTACAGGCCCCGGCAGCATCAGCGACCTGAAAACCACCATGGGCACTGTGGCGCATGCCGTCATCGAAAGTCTGTTTGCCCCTCGCGACGGCCATCCATGCAGCGAAGCAGATGAGATAGCGCAACGTATCAGCAGCGAGTTCGACGAGCAACTGCGCAGGCAGATAGAGGCATGCGGAGCCATCCTTTATCTTCCTGAGAATCGGTTGGATGCCGAGCTGCTGAAAGAGCAGCTTCACAGATGCATCCATGTGCTCCTCGAGATTATCCGCGACAACCGCCTCGTTGTCACCGGGTGTGAGCACAAAGTGACGAAAGACATGAAACTGATAGACAACGACAAAGGATGGGACATGATAGGATTTATCGACATGACCCTCGAAGATGAGCACCATCACCCCGTCGTGTTCGACTTCAAGTGGACCTCATCAAAGAGCTACCATCGTGAACTCCTACAGGCCAACCGCTCCACGCAGCTGGAACTCTACCGTGCGATGCTCAGTGCAGAGAAGCACCGCGATGTGCAGCGCACCGCATATTTCCTCATGCCCGAAGGACACCTCTACAGCAAGGAGCAGTTTGAGGGCAGGCACTGCACCCAGATCAGCGCTGATAACGCGGAAGACATCGTGGAGCAACTCCGGCAGTCGTTCTTCTACCGCAAGAGTCAGCTCGACAGCGGTCATGTGGAAGTCAGCGAAGGCTTCCCCCTCGGCGAACTCGACTATTTCAATGACACTGAGCCAAAGAACTTGTTCCCGTTGGCCTCTGACGAAACGGGCACCGCGAAGGAGAATATATTCAGCAAATACCAACTCTTCAAATAGCAGGAGACCATACAGATGAAAAACGTGACATACATCAATGCCAGCGCAGGCAGCGGCAAGACATACAGACTGACACATCAACTCGCTGAACTCATCAAAGAGGGAAAAGTGCGCCCAGAAGAGGTTATCATGACCACCTTCACCACAAGGGCAGCCAACGAGATGAAGGAGGAAGCGAAGAAAGTGCTCTATGACAGCGGACTCTATGAGGCGGCCACCCGGCTCGACCGAGCCATGATAGGCACTATCCACAGCGTGGCCAACGCACTCATCAAGAAATACTGGTTTTTCCTCGGACTGTCGCCCGACATGGGCGTGATGGCCGAGGACGATACAGAATTCTATATCTCGCAGTCGCTCGCCGAACTGCCCACCCACGACGAGCTCAAGGCTCTTCATTCCTTCTGCGAAACCATGGGCATCTCTTTCAGCTATTACCTGACAGGGAAAAACGCGCTCAACTATGACTTCTGGAAAGATGACATCAGAAAGGTGATTGCCTTCACCACCAATTATGAGATAGAGAACTATGAGAGGAGCATCGAGGAGTCGCTGGCTTATATCCGCAAGTTTGTGAAACGCGGCGTCAAACTTGACTACTCCTATGAAGAACTACTGGCGGTGATTGATGAGCATCAGGCATTCCTGGAAGAACAAGCCGAGAGCGCTAAGAAGAGAGAAAGGCTCACCGAAATCGGGAAGTTGAGAAGGGAAATCCACCATCCTACCATCGCATGGCATAAGAGACTGCTCGGCCTGCTCTGTGAGTTGAAGAAATGTGGTCCGCTCGCGTCACAGATGCGTGATCAACTCGCGGACATGTGGCACTCACAGAGAGTCTACGACGAGCAGGAACGCTACATCCGCATCCTCTTCCGGCTGGCAGAGCGGTGGAAAGACCGTTTCCGCCTTTTCAAGAAAGAGAGAAACCTGCTCGACTACAACGACATGGAGAAGTATCTCCACGACCTGCTCATCGACCCGCAACTGTCACAAGAGATTGCCATGGACTACCGCTATCTGTTCGTCGACGAATATCAGGACTGCTCCCCCATCCAAGTGAAGATTTTCGACCGGTTGTCGGAACTCATGGAGCATAGCTACTGGGTGGGCGACTACAAGCAGGCCATCTTCGGATTCCGCGGCAGCGACACCACCCTGACGAAAGCTGTCGTCGACCGTGTCGCTACCCGTGAGCACGGGTGCGACACTGACAGGCTCGGCACCTCCTATCGCTCACTGCCAGCCATCGTGGATGTCTGCAACGAGACGTTCAAGCGCACGCTTAAAGATGTGCTCATCGAGAAAGACATCGTCCTGGAGAAAAGCCGCAAAGACGAAGGCCATTCACGTTCACTGCGCTATTGCAAGACGGATGATCCCGACGGACCGTCCATCTTGGAACACATCGCCGCCTTGGTGCGGCAAGGTGTGAAACCTTCCGACATCGCTGTCTTAGGCAGGAAAAACGCCGAACTCAACAAAATGGCAGGAGTACTCATCGACAAATATAAAATTCCGGCAAGCAGGGAAGAGCTGCATATCTCTGAGATGAAAGCCACACCGCTTGTCATGGCTCTCCTGTCATTGGTAGCCAGTGAAAAGGATTTCCTGGCAAAGGCACAGATCGCTTTCCTTACGGAAGAGGGCTATGACACGGCGAAGGTGATAGAGGAGAAACTGCTGTGGGATGCCGACAGCAACAAGGAAAAAGCGGGATTCCTCGACGATGTGCCCCTGGTGAGACAGATGCTGGTACTGCGCCCGAAACTGACGCAGCAGTCGGTATCGGCACTCATTGAGACGATGATCATCGAACTCGATCTCTACAATGTGGTGAAGAAAATGGGAGCATCGGCCAACTCCGCCTCATGCCTCGACACGATCATCAAGGCCGGATATACCTATGAGCAGCATTGCCTGCAGATGAATCTCCCGGCCACAGCCAATGGTTTCATGGACTATCTGACCGTGACCGACCCTGTGGGCAGCGGCGACACCAACGGCGTGCAACTGCTCACCTATCATTCCAGCAAAGGCCTGCAGTGGCCCTATGTCATCCTCACCCAACTCTACGAGAAGAAGGATGACGCCAAGAGTTGCGTCAGACAAAACATCTATGGCATCCATTTCGCCTATACTGAGCAACCGTCGGTGACGATACCGTATCCAGAGGTCTATATCCGTGTGATGCCTTTCATCTACGGCGCCGGCAAGACCAATGTGCCAAAAGACATCCAACAGCAGATAGAATCATCAGAACTGTTCAAAAAGGTGAACAAGGATATCTTGGCCGAGGAAAACCGCCTGCTCTATGTAGGTATGACAAGGCCGAGAGACGTGCTCATCATGGCTCTCGAGCCCCATCCGAAAACCGTCCACATGCTGCAATGGCTGGAAGACGTGGGACTCCACTGTGCGAAGACCGCCGCACAGCCCGACCTACTCGGCGTGGGTTGCCTCTTTGAGGACGACACCCTGACACCTGAGCAGGCAGATGCCCTCGAGGGTTACCTCTATTCGTCGGAGCAGGAGAAGATGAAGACACGCCGCATCCCCTACCAGAAAGAGTCGTGTGAGGCGGAACAGAAATACCTCTCGCCGAGCGGGCTGCACGAGAAAGGTGACGTGGTGGCCACCTACACGGTCAGCGAACCGATGCGGCACGGCATCCTCACCGGCAAAACCATGGCCGACGTGGGCAATTGCATCCACCAGATCTATTGTGGCATAGAGCAGCACATGGACAGCGAGGAGTATTACGGCAGACTCATAGAGAGCTACGGACTCACCGCTTTCCTCACTTATGCCGACGACATCCGCCACGCCTGGCAAGCACTCACCCGATGGCTCGCCGACACCTTCGGCGAGGCACGGCATACGTATCACGAAAGGCCTTTCACGCTCGTGCGCGACGGACAGGTGTTCACTGGGAGCATCGACTTCGTCTGGCAGACCGATGAAGGCGACATCCTGGTTGACTTCAAGACATGTCCTTTAGGAATTGAGTATGTCCTCAACAGCGATTCCGAGCATTATGCCGGCTGGTATGCCGGACAGCTCGACGCCTATACCAATGCCCTTGAGGCGGCAGGCGAAAAGGTCATCAAACGACTGATTTACTATCCGCTCAGCGGACTGGTGGCAGAAGTGGGAAAGACGGGGTCTCGTTAAATCGAACAATTGTCCAAGTCCCCAATCTCCTAAACTCCTAAGCACTAAAATGTTGAGCAAATGCGAAACTTGAAATAATTATATAGAAACAGAAACTATGGAGAAAAAGAAGTCTGAGGGAATATCACTCACTCTCAAAATGGATGCCGAGGCCGTCGCGATGTTCAAAAGTGGTGAAGCCAGGCATTTGCAGATGACGATTGACGATGACAACAAAAACGACCTGCTGGAGAACATCCAGGGGCATCTGATATTGGCGACAGACGAGATGCCGATGAAATATCACGGCTGCTATTTCTGGAACAACGGCGTTTTCCCATACGTCATCAAGAAAGACTTGAAATACTTTGTTGTCACCGACGGCAAGGACCAATGCCGCCTGAAAATCATCAGCTATGTCACTTCGGTAGGTCAACGGTTCATCTTCGGAGAACCGGGGAAACCCAGCGTGAGCGATATGCGTGGCGACAGTTGCTACTGGAGAGTCACCTTCCAAGTGGAAGCTGTCGACGACAACGGCGAGCCACTCAAGCACAAAACCTATCTGCTGCGCTGGAATCCGACCATCAGCAGTTTCGAGTTAGGCGATTATCGCAATGCCATCGAACAATATCCTGACGGATTCACTATGAACTGGAGCGTCTATGAATGGGAAGAGGCGCATCGGGGCGACCGCTTCTACATGCTGAGAACCGGCGACGACATGGCAGGAATCGTATTCAGGGGCATTTTCACCAGCGAACCGTATCCGGGTGATGACTGGGCAGGCAAAGGCAGGCAGAGATACTATATGGGAATGGAATGCTACGAATGCGTACCCGCAGACCAATTGCCACCGATCAGTGTCGAGATACTCGAAGACGCCATCCCCGACATCAATTGGCGGCGTGGCCACTCGGGTCAACTGCTCTCTGACGAGGACGCTGAAAAATTGGAGAAACTGTGGAAGGATAAAGTTTGACCAGAAAAAGACAAAAAAAACAAGTTTTCTATCATTTTTCGCTCACTTGTACCACAGAATGAGACAACATCGAATTAACTTTGCATTCGTAATTTTTTGATGTGGTTCTCATGCTCGAAACTACTTACTTCTAAGGGTTAGCCCCCACACCTGCAGTGATGCCCGTGTGGGGATTTTTTTTCGACAAAAACGCAGAAACCGATGACATATAAGTGAAACGTCTCCACAAAAGAAACAAATTGACAAATGTCTTACGTTTATCACTCTAAAACTTGGAGGGCATGAAAAAAATCACTATTTTTGCAAATACGACAATTCTCTTTCATTGGTTGCTATTAATCAGCTTTGCTGCTGCAAATACGACAATCATCAGAGATGTCGTATTTCATCCGACAGTAATCACACGAGGAAAACTTTAATCATATCATATCATGAGAAAAACCATTCCAATGATTCTGATGCTGATATCGTTTTTCACAACGGCAGTGTCGCAAGAGGTATCCACTGAGAAATTCCTGTTGAACAGCGATGGCTATTTCCAGTGCTGTGGCGTAGACGTAATGGCATTCAGCGACTTCTACCCCGAGGGACATCAAGGAGGCGTGTGCGTTATCATGAACGGGCAACGCATCGCCACCAACGGCGATATCCGTATGGAGGCCACCCCGGGCCAGTGGCAGCCCGTACCGAAGCAGTTGAGCCGTACAGCGGCCGACGGGGTCATTACCACCACCCTCGCCTACCCCGACTCTTCCCGTCATCTGCAAGGATTCAACCCGATGGTCTATCCCGACTATGAAGTGACCTATACCGTAAATGTGGAGAGCAAAGGAAAGAGTATCCTCGTGACTGTGGACCTCGACAAACCTGTGCCCAACTATCTGTTGGGCAAGGTTGGCTTCAACATGGAGTTCTTCCCCGGGACACTCTTCGGCAAACCTTGGCTGATGGACGACCAGAGCGGCATCTTTCCGCGGCAACCCAACTCGCCACTGCTCACTACGACAACCAACAGGCTCCATGACGGCGACTATTTCTCCGGAGAAGGACTGAAGGCCAATCTGAAACAGTTCGACGGTAAGGGCTACAGTCCGATAGTGGCCGACGACATCATCGCCGAGCCCTACGCCATAGGACATAAGTTCACCTCCTGCCCCGACGACCCGATGGCACGACTCACTATTGAGTCGAAGACAGGCGACCTGAAACTCTACGACGGACGGATGAATCACAACAACGGTTGGTTCGTCCTTCGCAGCGAGATTGCCTCAGGGGCGACCAAAAGGGCCGTGGAATGGGTGATCACACCTGCTGTCACCGAGTCGTGGCGCTACCAGCCGGTGGTCCAGGTCTCGCAAGTGGGCTATATGCCCCAACAGTCGAAACGCGCTATCATTGAGACCGACAAGCGGGATGGCGACACCCGCGACGCACAACTCATACGCATCAGTTCAGAAGGCGAGCAAGTGGTGAAGAGCCTGCCGGTGAAAGAATGGGGCAAGTTCCTGCGCTATAGGTATCTCACAGCCGACTTCTCCGCCATCACCTCCCCCGGCCTGTACAAAGTCAGATATGGCAACTCTTCCTCTGCCGTCTTCCGCATAGCCGACGACGTCTATGACCGTGGTGTGTGGCAGCCCGTCATGGAGTATTTCCTTCCCGTACAGATGTGCCACATGCGTGTGAGCGAGAAATATCGTGTGTGGCACGACGCGTGCCATCTCGACGATGCCCTCATGGCGGCTGTGGGCAACCATTTCGACGGCTATGCCCAGATGCCCGGTCTCTCGAAATATCAGGCGGGCGAGCGGGTGCCCAACGTGAATGTCGGCGGATGGCATGACGCCGGCGACTTCGACCTCCGCATCGAATCACAGATAGGCGAAGCCTTCATCCTGGCACTGGCCTATGAGGCATTCCATCCCGACCTTGATGTGACAGCCATCGACCATCAGCGCCACTGTGTGGAGATTCACCAGCCCGACGGCAAAAACGACTTCCTGCAGCAGATAGAGAACGGGGCGTTGACCGTGGTGCGCAGCTATCAGGCCTTAGGACGACTCTACCGGGGCATCATCTGCAATTCGCTCCGCCAGTATGTGCTGCTGGGCGATGCTGCCGCCATGACCGACGGCATCAGCGGCAACGACGACGACCGCTGGATCTTCACCGAGGATAATCCTTTCCGGGCACTCTCCTCAGCTGCCAGTCTGGCAGGTGTGGCCCGTGTGTTGAGAGGTTATAATGATGAGTTGGCCAAGGAATGTCTTGACATTGCCGTGGCTGTCTATGAGCAGACGGCGACACTGCCAGAGACTGGCACCAACGCACAAATGCCGCCGAGGATGAGTCTTGACCCGGCGAGAGTGCAGGTGGCAGTAGAACTCTATCTCACCACAGGCGACAAGAAGTATCTCGACTTCGCCCTCAGCCATCAGGCAGTGCTGCTGTCGCCTATGGGCAACATGGGATGGGTGGCCGCCAGACTGGCGCAAAAACTCTCCGAGAACAAAGACAAGGCCTCACGCAAGTTTGTCGCGGCCTGCCGCGATGCCATGGCGACATACAAGACACGCCTGGAGCAGCAAAAAGCAGAGACCCCGTATGGGGTGCCCTACCGCCCCAATATATGGGGAGCCGGTTGGGACATCCAGAGCTTCGGCTTCCATTACTATTTCCTGACCAAGGCATTCCCCGACCTCTTCCCCAGCGAGACTGTCGGCGATGCGCTCAATTTCATCCTCGGATGTCATCCGGGCAGCAACACCGCATCCTTCGCCTCGGGCGTAGGGGCGAACTCGGCCACCGTGGCCTATGGCCTCAACCGCGCCGACTGGTCGTACATCCCCGGTGGAGTGGTTTCGGGCACAGCCCTTATCCGTCCCGACTTCCCCGAGTTGCTTGAGTTCCCCTTCCTGTGGCAGCAGGTGGAGTATGTGCTCGGCGGCGGTTCGTCGCACTATATGTTCCTCGTGTTAGCAGTCAAAGACTTGATGGGAAATTAGCCATCCGTTATTCTCTGATAAGCCAACCTCTCGTCTCCGTTGGCCAGATAGATGATGCCACAATAGGCAAAGCCGTGCTTTTCTATTTGATGCTGCATGATGCGGTTGTCTCTGTGGGTGTCGATGCGGATGTTGCTCTCTTTTGAACGGCAGAAATCCATGACACTCTTGAAGATACCGTGAGCTTCGGGGATGCTAGCTATCCTGTGAATGACATGATAGGGCCGGTGGTCGTCCATCCACGAGCCATGATCGATGAAGGCATAGGTGGGCTCTGGCGAGGGAAGGAAGGCGAAATAGCCAACAATCACCCCGTCGTCCTCAATCACGAAACTGCCGTCGCGCTCAATGTCTGCCTTGATGACATCAGTTGACGGATAGCCTTCGCCCCACTGGCACAGATTTCCGGAAAGGCGCATAATCTCCTTCGCTGCCGAGAAAACCTCCATAATTCTCCCGACATCCGCAGGCCATGAAGTCCTGCGGATGATTCGTCTTCTTTCAGGCATCAGTCTGCTATCTCCTCAAGTTCGCCAGTAGAAGAGTCGATGATGAACCCACGGACCACAATGTCCCGGGGAACGAGAGGATGTCCCTTGATGGTCTCCACCGTCTTGCGGACAGATGCGGGTGTGTCCTTGAAACCTTCCAGCCATTGGTCGAGGTCGATGCCGCATTTGCGGATGGTGTCGAGCGTTTCGTCCTTCACGCCTCGGGCAATCATCTCGTGGTGGAAATGGTCATAGTTCATATGACAGGCTCCGCATTGGGAGTGCGCCACCACCATGATTTCCTCCACACCCAACTCATAAATGGCGACGATGATGCTTCGCATGGCGGAATCGAACGGCGAGATAACCAGACCTCCGGCATTCTTGATCATCTTGGCATCACCGTTTTTCAGTCCAAGAGCAGCCGGGAGCAGTTCGGTCAACCGGGTGTCCATGCACGAGAGCACCGCCAGTTTCTTTTCGGGGTATTTACTCGTCAGGTATTTCTCGTAGCCTTTCTGCGCCACGAAATCCTTGTTAAAGGCAATAATCTGGTCTATCATCATTTTCGGATCTCATTTTGGCAACTACAGGTTGCCGACGATGTTCACAATCTTCGATTTCGTCTCCTCTGTCTTCTGCTCGTCGATTTTGGCGGTCACGATGCCGGTGTCGGTCGTTCCCCAATAGTTGCAGATATCACGATACTCGGCAGTGGCTCCATCATAGACACCGGGAGAGTAGGACGACATGAGAAGAGCCATTTTCTGCACTTTGGCGGGCTTATTGACGCAGTACATACGCTGGATGGGAGCCTGTATCTGCGCATTCAGCGTGAAATAGTAGATAGGGGCAGCGAGGACCAGCACCTCAGCCTCAGCCATCAAGGGATAGAGCTCCTGCATGTCGTCTTTTTGGATGCACGCGCCATTGCCTTTGTTGTGGCAATACTCACATGCCAGGCAACCCGCAATCTTCTTGCGCGACACGTTGACCAAGGTCACTTCATGGCCTGCAGCCTCTGCGGCTTCCTTATACACCTCTGCCATCCAAGCGGTGCTGCCATTGGCCCGCGGGGATGCTTGCAAAATCAATACTTTCATAATGTTTTGTGATAGATAGTTGGATGTTTGTTTTTTTGTTCGTTATATATAATTAATCTGACTCCTCAGGCAATCTCGGATAGTTACATGGGCGTTACCTCTCCACGGTAAAGATCGTCGGCCATGTGGAGAATCAGGTCGTGCATCTCAAGGTCGTCCTTGTAGAACTGCGGGATGGCCTCATAGCCCACTGCCGCTCCGAGGATGTTGCCCGTCACCGCGCCTGTGCTGTCGCTGTCGCCACCATGATTGACGGAAGCTATCATGGCTTCCTCGAAATTGTCAAAATACTTCAGGGCGCAATACAGTCCGATGGCCAGTGCTTCATCGCCTACCCAGCCTTGGCCCAAGAGTTTGACGTTCTCTAAGTCAGACTCCTCATTCTCCGTGTAGGCGATGGCCTTTCTGGCCAGATCGGCCATATACTCGACAGCGTCTTCGCAGGTGTGATACAGCCGCCCCATCTCATCCACGCCCTCCAGGATGTAGCGTTTCATGCTTTCCCGGGTAGGAGCAGGGTCTTGCGCCAACCTGAAGATGACATGGGCCATGAGCGCAGCGGGGATATAGCCCAGGGGATGCAGATGAGTCAGCTGGGCGGCATCACCGGCCAGACGGTCGGATTCCCCGATGGTCATCCTGTCGCCGACAGCCGCATAGAGAGGGATGGGGGCCACACGCATCACGCCGCCACAGCCCTTGCTGTTGTTCACAGGTTCTTTGCCCAGATAGATGGCATTCAGGGCAGACATGCAAGTGTTGCCCGGTGCACGACGATGATTCAGCTCGGGCACCCCGCCAATCCAGCAGTCATCAAATTTCGAGGATTTCTGTCCGGTCTGGGTGAAATACCACTCGACGTAGGCTCTGCAGATGGCATCGCCGTAGGGGATGCTCAGCCGTGGGGCATTGAGCAGGCCATTGGCGGTGAACAGGGTCATCTGTGTGTCGTCGGACACCACCGCCTTGGCGGTTTGCGAACTGCCGTCCAGTCCAAACTGCTGGGTGTCGAGGCGTGTGATGCCACGCTCACCGTATTCGGACTGTATACCTTTGAAGGAGAAGATAAATTCCACGGGATATCCCAACGCATCGCCGATGGCACCGCCTATCAGCGAGCCTCTGATTCTGTCTTGTAATGTGTTGTCCATTGTCTTTTATAATATAGGTAGATATTCTATTTATAGGTTGAGAAATTGACATTTATGAATGCTCTCCGTCTCAAACATGATGGTGGCAGTATTCGTCGTCTGTCATCGTCTTATACTTGGCAGGAAGGGCAAGATAGAGAGGCTTCCGCACGATCTTAGCCAGGTGGAATTTGTATTCGTAGAGAGGACCGGTCTTGTAGTCCAAGGTTTTGAAATCCTCACACAGGCAGACTATTTTCTCAATTTTTGCGTCCCATTTCCTGAATGCATCGACCACCTCTTTGTTGCCCATCAACTTCAGGTAGTATAGGGCGATTGACACGTTGGTGAAATCTGACGCACCGATCAGTTCGTCCCTTTCCGACATATATTTTCTCGACAGCTCAAAGGCGGGCTCGCTGACGAAAGTGATGTCCCTGACTATCTCAAACAGCAGATCCGTTGCCTCCTCATCGCTGATATGCTTTCCGGCATGGTACATGGCCATGATATAGTCTTTCTTGTCCAACTTGTCTTTACGGATGACAAAGTCTGCGTCGGAAGCCAACCGCCGGCAGATGAAATAGTAATCTCTGCCTTCATTGAACTCATCAATATGCTCTTTCAGGTAGTCGGAAGGGAAATGCCGAATGATGACCCAGCCGCACTTTTCCTCATGATATGTATCCCACAATTCCTGTATTTTCTCCTGGAAACAGGCATCCCACAAATCGAGCAGTTGCTTGTAGGCCCAGTCACGGTCGGTCTTTCCGGCCTCGAGAAATGCCGAGAGGATGGTTTTCTGATCGGTCCAGTCGAGACCGAAGAAGCGCCGCTGGATATCTCTTCGGGAATCAACGACTCTGCCGCTCTGCTTGTTGATATAGTTGCCGATGACGGTGGCAATAGGGGCGTTTTTGATTAAGTTTGTGCGCATAATCTTTCTTTTTAGTTAGTTATTCCAATCTGTTTTTTCTGTTTCAATTCGTATAATTATTCAGGGTCAAATGTGATAAATAGTACTTCTTTTTTATGAGAGCGCATACCGCCTACGCCCCTTGTGTGATTTTCACGCAAATTTATGACATTTATTTCAAACTTCCAAACTTTCCAGCCCATAATTTGCATTTAACTGTCATTTTGGTCGGATTCTATGAATGATACAGCGGCGTTTTTTGATTTTCGCACGGGGTGTTAACCGAAGGAACGACGATTGCAGAGCGATACTTATCTCAACAATGATTTCAGAATTGGATACAAAAACTTCGTGTTTTGCTTTGCATTCCGCTCGGTTTGATTTATCTTTGCAATGAGTTGCAATCACCCACGACTCCCTTAGACTACCTAAAAACATTTTGAAAAATTCAAATCACTATATCATGAAGACAAGAAAATCACTCAAGAGAAACGGCCTTATGGCAGTAAGCAGATATGTCATATCCTTGGCAATGGCTTTGATGATGATGTGCGGCCTGAGTGGCTGCCAGTCATCCACAGACAATGAAGTGCCAGATGGACAAGCGCCCCACCTGGAAAAACGTGGTGGCGTGACTCAACTCATCGTTCAAGGGAAACCCTGGCTGGTGCTGGGTTGCGAATTGGGCAACAGCACCTCGTCGAGCCGCGACTATATGCAGAATGTGTGGCCCAAACTGAAAGAAAGCGGTGTCAACACCGTACTGGCTGTGGTCTCTTGGGAGCAGACCGAACCCGTTGAGGGACAGTTTGATTTCTCTGTGGTCGACGGCCTTGTGGCAGATGCCCGCAAACATGACATGAAACTAGCCCTGCTATGGTTTGGCTCATGGAAAAACGGCATCACCAGTTACACCCCCACATGGGTGAAAAAAGACTCAAAGCGTTTCCCACTGGCACAGACACCCGAAGGCAAACCGCTGCCCATACTCACCACACTGGGCACTGAGACTTGTGAGGCCGACGCCAAGGCCTTTGCCGCCATGATGCGCCACCTGAAGGAGACGGACACGGCAGAGCAGACTGTGGTGATGGTGCAGATGGAGAACGAGGTAGGGCTGCACGGCCATCCACGCGACTATTGCCCTCTGGCAGAAACTGCCTATCAGGGGCAGGTGCCACAGGCGCTCACCGAGTGGCTCAAAGTTCACAAAGAGACATTGCTACCCGAGACCCGAAAGGCATGGGAGCTGAACGGCTGCAAGACAGAGGGCACTTGGGAGGAGGTGTTTGGCAAAAACGACCGCACTGCCGAGATTTTCATGGCATGGCACTATGCCGCCTATATGGACCGCATCACCGAAGCGGGGAAGAAGGAGTACGACCTGCCCATGTTCGTCAACGCATGGATTGTGCAGCCCGAAGACACGCGGCCTGGCAACTTTCCCTCTGGTGGTCCGCAGGCACAGAACCACGATATATGGCGGGCTGCCGCTCCCCATGTAGATATCCTCTCACCGGATATCTACCTGAATGACTTCCCTGACATCCTGCGGCTCTACTCACGCGCCGGCAATCCTGTGTTTATCCCTGAGTCGCGCTCCGGCCAGAACGGGGCAGCCAATGCCGCCTACGCCATCGGTGCTATGGGGGCCATCGGCTATTCACCATTCGGTTTTGAGCGTAACTGCGACGAGGAGACGAATGCCACCTTCTGCCAGTTCTATAAAAAGGCGGGCTGCGTGGCCGACACCATCCTTGCCGCACAGGCGGAAGGCCGTATCGGAGCGGCATGGTTGAAAGGCAGCGACCCCATGAGAGTGAAAGACACTATCAGCTTGGGAGACATACGCATCGTGTGCGAACTCATTTCAAGCGGTATGCGCAACGGGGGTGCCCCACAACTCACAGGCGGCACCTACGACCCCGAGGCTATGGGCTATGCCATCGCCATACGCCAGACTGACAGTTACCTCTTCCTCGGTTCTAATGTCCGTATCACCTTCCTGCCGGCAGACGGTGATGGATACGTAGGACTTGCCAAAGTGACTGAGGGCGACTTCGACAACCAAGGCCGCTGGCACGAAGGCCGTTGGCTGAACGGTGACGAGATTCAGTTGCGCTACGACCTGCTTTACGCTGTCGACGAGGGGTTCTCTGGCCAAGGGTTGAATTTCGGACGACCGGAACCAGCCTTCCTCAAAGTGGAACTTTTCAGATACTGACATCACGATGCTGCAAAAAGTAACTCAGACAACATGATTATTGACTAAAAGACATTACATCTGATACAATAAACAGGGGGATTCGTACAAAAGAACAACCATTTTTGGATGGGTGGCTATTTCACCCTATCTTTGCGTTGTTCAATTTATTTAGTGATTTATATGAAAGAGAAAAACTGTAATTGTATTATTCCCCAACGGCCCAAACACTGGGGTATGAGAATCTGTCTGTTTGCTATAGCAATGGTGTTTGTATATGGAGTATGGTATGCATATTGTCACTATTTTCCGTCGCCAGCGAATCGGAGTTTAAAATCGACATCGGCAGATTATGTGAATAGAGAATATCGTTTCGGAGATGGCAATAGCACTCATCTTGCGGTAGCGCGGAAGAATGGTATCCAGCCAGTCGCGCATAATGAAGAGTTGCGAACCAACAATTTGATTAAGATTAAGAGTTGTGACAATTATAAAGTGAATAGACAAAGATACTCTCATGCTTATCTGACTCCTGAAGCGGCAAATCTTCTTGATGAGATAGGAAGTCGTTTTCAAGCAATCTTGAAGGAAAAGGGCCTTGAAAAGCGTCGTATTATTGTCACGTCTCTTCTACGAACAAAAGATGACGTTGAGCGTCTTAAAAAAGTAAACAAAAATGCCGTAACAAATTCAGCCCATCAGTATGCCACAACATTCGATATCGTATATGCTCATTACGACCGTCAATCTCTTATCGGAGAAAGTGTGAACAACAAACAATTGGCCAACATTTTGGGAGAAGTGTTAAAACAACTCCGTAATGAAGGCCGTTGTTATGTCAAATATGAGCAGCGGCAACCTTGCTTCCATATCACATCAAGAAGATGAGGTGTGTCCAAACTCCAAATCTCCTTGACTCCTATACTCCCAAAAGTTGAGCAAAATGCGTAGAGGAACTTGAGTCACCTGCTTATAACTGCATAAAGTGATAATTTTTCTGCATGTCGTCTGGCACTTCGGCCACAGGTGTGATAATAACAGGATAGATTGAGAGCTTGGCTGCCTCTGCGGGCTTCACTTGTGGGAAAGCCCTTTTTAGTGCCTGCTCGCGCTCCTTTAGCATATATTCGCTTTCTGAGGCATTCGCCGACCAGAAAAGCACAAACAGATCTGCGGAGTCGATGTAGTCGCGTATCACTTTCGGGTAGATATCCCCTGCCTTGAGATAGGCACGGTCGAAGAAATGGTCGATGCCAAACAGTCTCAGTCCTTCATGGAAAGACTTCACTTTATCTTCGTCTTTGTGGGAATAGGAGATAAACACTTTTCTGTATTTGCGAACGATTATTTCCGGATTCAGTTGAGAGGAAGCGAATGCTATCTTTGTGACAAAACTCAACTCCCCTATTGGAATGCCGTTGACAAACAGCTTTGCCATACAACTCAAGTCATAGGCATCAAGGTCGGCAGGAACGAAGTAGTCGAAGCTGCACTTTGTGAAAACTCCTTGCCAAACCATCGATTTTGTTTCCGACTTAAGCAGAGTGCCACCATAGACAGAGAGTTGCACACTCACCCGGTCGCCCTTCTTCAGTCTGCATTGCAGCGGACTGTAATCACGCCGCTCCGCCTCTTTCTGCGACTCTTTCGACAAAGCAATCACCATGTCGGTCTCGTTAAAGAGATGGAGATACACCTGTATCAACATATGCGACTTACGACATACCTCAGACGGTGCAAAGACAGAGGCGTATACCTCGTAGGTTTTGGGGGATCGATGAAAGAGACGCGACCATAATGACTTCTTTTGCGGAGATTTCATTTTCCCAGCACTGTCTGATGGCGTAGTCCTATTATTGACAGATGGCTCATTCTTATCATGGGCAGGCGATTCATTCCTATCGCGCACTGATGGCTCATAAGTGACAGAAGAACTTTCTTGTTCTATTGAAGGAGTCGACACCGAAGCACTCATTGTGCTGCAATCCCTCTCTGTCTCTTCGTAAATATTCAATGAAGAAGAAATGGCTGGCTGTGCAGGGGGTGCCGGTGGTTCCCTCTGCCTATAATTGACACCCCGTCTATACATTTGAGAATGATCAGTGAGTGCCCTTCGTTTCACCTCCTCACCGTATGCGGATTTGTGATGCGCATCCCGTGAGAAAGGCACACGGTCTGTCATTGTCTCAAACCACAAGTTGGGGTCATTTTGATAGAAATGCAATTGAAGGTTGTGCATATTGAGGGTTGACAGCAGCTTCTCCACTTCCGACAAGAGCCGTTTGCATGAACTCATCCTGTCTTTCGGAGCAAAGGCACATCCTCTCACGATGAGTTTTCGCATCATGGCATGCACCACCACGTCGGGGAAAGACAGGAGCAACGAGGGAACAGGTAACTCTTCGCCACTCATCTTTTTTTGCAGTGCCACGTCTTCATCATTTCCATTCTGAAAAGGAGACTGCAGACCGTTGAGGATAAAATAAAGCACTGTGGTGATGGAATACACCGCAGAGCGCTCGTCAAACACCCCGTCGGAATATGTCTCAGGAGACATGAACCAAAGACTGCCGACTCGTTCGTGCACTCTGTTGGGTATATTGACGCAACTGCCGAAATCGCCCAACTTATACACACCGTTGTTTGCCTTATAGATGTTGCAAATATGAATGTCCCTATGGAGGACACCACGTTCCTGGCACTCCATCCACGCAAGCGTGATGTCTCTGATCATCGTCAGTACGTCTCGCAATGTGGGATGGTAGTAATGGCTACAGAACAAGTCTAATATCGGGGTGGACTGTTCTATAGCCAAGACACAGTCATTGATATGCGTATATCTCTCGTTGAGCTGGATGAGATGCGGACATCCGGCCAGACGAGTCATATAGCCATACTCTTCCTCACATTTCCATTTGGCGCCTCCCCTGAAAATCTTTAGCACCACATTTTTGTCTTTCGAACAAAGATGAATATCTGAGGAACTGCCGATTTGTGTCAGCAAGCATCCTACTTCCCCACTTCTTGGCCACACCTCCACCCGTGCCAATCTGGTGATTTCCTCAGCACTCAAATTGTCGTTGCAAGGAGGCAACGTCTCTATGTCCTCTATCGAGCGTGTCTTCGATATTTCCGCAGTCGACACGCAAAAGCAAGGATAGTTGAATCTACCAATCCGGAGCACATCCTTAACTCCGGTATTCTCCAGCACACTCCTCAGGGCCACATCACCCAGACACACATCATAATGATACCATCGGTTCTCTATCTGCACCATGTTCCAACAGTGTCTCCCCTCCTCCGTGTCGTTGTTTAGCCGACCAAAGACAATACGCGACTCAATGCCAAGCAATTGGAACAGATACTGAGCGGCTTTTGCATATCCCGTGCACACAGAGTTTCTCCTCACGAAGACACTGTCGATATTCTGGTTGAAAGCAGAGTTGAGATTGTAGTTGCAATAGGCCAACAGCCATTTGTAGACATAAGCCACCTGCTCTTTCGTGGCCAACTTACGGACCTCTGCTATTTGGAAATCGCGCTCCACCACCTCATCAATACTTTTCTGGATAAGAGCAGCACGTCCCTCAGAAAGCCGGTACCTGAAAAGCACATAGTTCTGTCCCAGACTGTCTTGATGCAGAAAATACTGGTGGACAAACCAGAAAATGTCGGGATGATCACGCATCACCCAACGGACGGCATAGCGCACGTCTTCCTCTTTCACCTCCTTGCCTATCGGTAAGGATTCCTCATGCCGACGAATGGCTTGTTCTATTTGTGAGTATAGGTCCATCTTTTTCGTTGTTGGTTGATTATTTATCGAGACGCTCCAAGAAGCAGGTAATGACTATCGTAGGGCTGCAAAGGCGCTCATTTCAAAGTCTTCTCCATCCTGTAACAGGTAAAGGTGTCGCCGATGATTTGCCGTGAATAGTCGGCCACATATCCCATTTTCTCATAAAACGGGGTTTTGTTGTCGCGGCTCTCAAGCACAGACACCCTGAAGCCCAGTTCCTTCGCCCATTTTTCGGCCTCCCCGACGACGAGGGTGCCAAGGCCCTGGCGGCGGTATTCCGGCAAGACGACGATTCTGCCGAGCATCACATGCTCTGTGTCGATGGCGTAGAGCCTACAGGTGGCCACGGGGAGGTAGTCGTCGACGGCGACGATGTATTTGGTGTCCGGCTTGTCGTGCTCGTCAAACTCCACATGGAGAGGAATGTGATGCTTGCGTGCCATCGCCTGGATGCGCACATAGTAGGCACCTGCCTGCTCGGCGGTCTGCGTTGCCCTTAGTATCGTCACATTGTCTGCCATCATTTCATCATCCTTATGATTTGTCGTTCAGGCACTGTGGGCAACAGGCGTTTGAGGTGGTCCATCATGCGTGTCCACGACTCTTCCGGCGAGCGCCCACACTGGCATTCCTCCTTGCCCAACAGTTGCTCGGGCGTGGTGAGCAGCGACCATCCCCACCCATACTCCCGGCCGTGCTTATCCGTGGGATAGACGAAATCTTCGGTCACGATGTGGCAGCTCATCTGCAGGCGGGTGACGTAGGCGTCGAATCTGGAGCGCATATTCTTTCCCGTGAATTCGCAGGCGGCACGCAGTTCACGGGTAATCATACTGCCGTTTTCGCGCAGCGTGGCGAGGATGGCCTCCTCGATGCTTCCTTCTTGGGGCACCGGATTTTTTCCACGACGGTAGTTGCAGAAGTCCGGCCACCACTCACGGCTGATGAAACCCGCCTTTCCGGCAAAGAACTTGCCGTAGACGCAACTGCCCTCCTGCACGGCCGGCCCTTTCCATTTCCATAGCGGCCAGTCCCAGCCACCGTCGGGATACACCACATAACGGCAATCGTCGTCCACCATGTCCATGGCGGAGAAACCGGCGATTCCGCTGTCAAGCAGGGGCAGGAAACCGAGTTGGCCGATGCGCTCTATCAGTTGCGGACAATTATGTATTTCTTGTTCTCTCACTTCAGTGTTTTTACAGTGCAAATTTATGAAAAATTGACGGTTCACGTCATGATCGCGGTGTGTTGTTTTTCCAGACGAACAAACCTTCTGAACCCGCCAAGGCGGTGACAAGTCGCAACAGGCGGTCGCTGGGATTGTAGAGGGTCATATAATGGTCGTCGCCGTCATAGCTCACCATGGCATTCTCCGACCTGACCACCACATGGACGATAATCCCGGAAGCCATGCATTCCTCGATGAACTCTGGAGGCGGATTGTCGGTGTGTTGGTCGGTATCTTGATACAGCGAGAGGTCATAGTAGCAGTTCAACTTGATGATGATGTCGCAAAACTTCTTGACGATGACCGCTTTTTGAGGTGGTCTCAAGAAATAGCGGGCCATCTTGAAATACTGTCCCTCGCTGTCTGCCGGAACCTGCCAGGGGAGAATATCGATGATATAATAGGGCTTCTCCAGCAATTCCTCGACGATATCGCCATCCATAGGCTTCAAAGGGTTGTTGTCCATAGGCTTCAAAGGGTAGTTATCTTTGCCAAATAGTAATCGTTCTCTCCCTCTGCCACCACCTCTACCCAGTAGCCGTTTTCTCCTGCTACTTGCCTCAGAGTGGCAGCATCGATGTACAGCCAGGGGAAAGGTTCGCCGAAAATGTCCTTATACCTCATCCGATAAGTGATCTCGCCGTAATAGGCATCGCCCTCCGGATATCGTATGACACCGTCTTCATCTTCAAACACATAACTGATGTCGGTGGAATCGCAGAGCAGTTGACCACCGGGAGCCAGCACCCTGTCGAGATGTCGGAAGAATGTTGGCAGTGACTCCAGTTGACCGACGATACCGATGCCGTTCATCAGCATCAGGATGGTGTCATACTGCTGACCGTCGATAGTCATAAAGTCTTGCACAAAGGCCTTTTTCACACCACGGGCTTTCATCGTCTCTACTGAAAGTGGAGAAATATCGATAGCCGTCACGTCTATGCCACGCTCTTGAAGGACAAGCGAATGGCAACCTGCTCCCGCCCCGACATCAAGCGTCTTGCCTCTGACCATGCCGAGCGCCTTCTGCTCTATCTCTGGCATGTCCTCATAGGTTCGGAACAAGAGAGGCAGAGGCATCTCATCCTCCTCAAACATTGGGGAGAACACCCTTAATCGACCAGTTTTTCCGGTCCTCCAATAGTCGTTGATGGCCTGGCCCATCGGGTCTGTCTGTTGGTTCATCAGTCTGTAGTTTGAAGCGCGTTCGACAAACTGTTGCAAATATACTCGTTTTTTCTGAAAAGCCATATTGTCTTTCAAGAAAAAATCGGCAAGTCATCTGCCAACCAGCCTGGTTCCTCAAAATAGACGTAACTCAGCAGAATGTGTGGTCGGACTCCTGTGCCTGTGCGATGACCGGCCACGACTTGTCAGAGGCACGAGATTCACATCATGTAGCCGAGGCTCTTGAGGCGGTTTTCAAATTTTGTCTTGTTGGCGACGGGCAAAAGAATGAGGAAAGACTCTGCCTTGACGACAAGTTGACGCAGCACCGGGTCGTTGGTCATCTGATGGATGAGCGGCAGGTTGTCTGACGGGATTTTGTAGATGAAATAGTCGCTGGTGCTGACTGCCGTGAGGGGATTGCAACGCTTGACCAGACTGTCGAAGAAGTCGGTCCAAATCTTCGGGAGGTCACCGCTGATATATTTCTTGAAAAAAGTGATTTTTCCCTTCACGTCATCCTTGTCGCTGCAATGGGCAAGAAACGTCTCGGCCGTCATGCGGTAGCGCTTGTTGCCTATCGGCATACAGGTGTCGACGAGCAACTTCTCGTAAGGATTGTCTGACAATGAACGGATGATGAGCCGGTCGGGGTCAAGTTCAAAATACACGATGTCTTCGTTAGAAGTCTGCCGTTCATATTCGTCGGTCATCCCCATGACGTAGGCACCCAGCTGTGTCAGCCTGACATATCTCAACATGTCGTAGGGACTGACATCGCTGCTGCTGGGGGCGCTGTAGGCGATATCAACCATCCCCCAAGCAGACATATAGAAGAGCAGCCCTTTGAGGAAAGGCACACCAAGATGTCGGGACAACATATCTCTCGTCACCCTTATTTCACGAACCTTGAACTTGTTGTAAATGGCCAACTTATCGAATGCGAAAGAGTGGACAAACGACAAGTATCCTGCCGCCGCAGTGGTCAGGAAAAAGCGGTTGATGATGGACTGTACCTCCATCCATACGCCTACTTTCCATTCGGCAATAGCCTTATGCAAATGTTCCAGAATTTTTCCGCCAAAGAAATCATCGTAGTAGGAAGGCCGCAGTCCAGAGAAATGCCCCATCAAGATAGGATACAGCACCTCTATGTGGTCTGCCACCAGTTGGTGCATCGTCTTCAGCCGCATTTCAGGCATATTGCTTTTCAGGCTTTTCATCTTACTGATGCCACATACGCTGCCCATCGACTGGAGCATGATGGAGCCTCTCATGGTCGGCATCGGCTGCGGAACGTCGGATTGCGTGAAAAACTCTTCTATGCCCAGTTGCCGCACTCCTTTTTTGACAGAGGCTGCCGTGAACTTATAGTTTCCCATGACGAGCACACCTTGCTCCATGAATGCCTGTATGGCAGGCATATAGGAGATGGTGGAAGCCTCGAATGATCCAGTGTGCAAATCATCGGGCACCTCATCGACAGTGACGAGGACACGCTCTTCAGGCAGCAATATATCGTATAGCAGTTCACGGTAACGATGGTCGATACGGATATAGTAGACAGGATAGTATCTCTCATCGTAGTCGTGGTAGAAATACTCCACAAACATCAAGTCGACCTTGATGGAATCACTCAGATAATACCACTGCTTTGAGTTCTGCTCAGGCAGCCCCAACAGTTTTCTTATTTCCGATAACCGGCATGAGCCGTTATGCAGCATCATTTTGTATGCCAGTATTTTCTCCTCCGAAAGACTGTCGAAGTAGCTGCGGAGGTTGCGGGCATCTTCCATCATCATAATGACGAAAGAAAGCAGCACAGGTTTGGGCTGCGTGAGAGATTCCATCACCTTATATAAAAATGAGCAGCTGGTGATGTATCCATCTTTGTCGTAGACTTCTATGTGGGCTTTGAGCAGTGGTTTTCTGAAGGACTCAGCCAGGTGGAGTACGTCATTTTTGGAGTATTTGCTACCATAGGTCTTTGTGAGAGCGGCTATCTTCTCTTTCTCCACCAGGTAGAGCTTGACTATGGGTTTCGTGTCTTGCATGCCTGTGATTTTTATTCTTCTTAACTGAGGATGAATTCGATGTCCTCTTCGGTGAGCACCTTCGAAGAGGTGGTGTCATTGCCGATGAGCCCGTCGAAAAGTTGGGCTTTTTTCTCTTGGAGAAGCCTGATTTTCTCTTCGATGGTGTCGCGCATGATGATAGAGTAGCTCATCACTTTCTGTGTCTGGCCGATGCGGTGGAGACGGTTGATGGCCTGCTCTTCGGCGGCTCTGTTCCACCAAGGCTCAAAGACGAACACGGTGTCGGCGACGGTAAGGTTGAGCCCTACCCCGCCGGTCTTCATCGTCATCAGCAACACCTGACACTGGGCATCGTTCTGGAACCTCTCCACCACGCTGCGGCGGTCGTGGGTGGAACCTGTCATCGTGGCAAAATCGATGCCCAACTGCTCCAGCCGCTCTGAGACGAGTTCGATGCCGGCGATGAAATTGAAGAACACCACCACCTTGTGGCCGTTGTCCGTCGCCTCGGAGATGCTGTCCATCAACTGCTCGATCTTGGGCGAGCGCACCTGTCCGTCGCTCAGGCTCTCGGGCACGGATGCGATTCTTCTCAACTCACTGAGAGCCTGGAACATCACCATCTGACTCTTAGCGATACCATTGGCCTTTATCTCTTTCCTGACGACGCTCTGATAATATCGGCGGCGCTCTTCATAGAACTTGAGCTGTTCGTTGGACATCTCACAATAGAGGGTCTGCTCCATGCGGTCGGGCAGTTCGGTGAGCACATCTTTCTTGACCCTTCTGAGCACAAAGGGGAAAATTTTCCGTCTGAGGACGTTCATCACTTCTTTGTCGCCCTGTTGCTGGATGGGATGGGTGTACTCACGGTTGAACTCCTCAAGTGAGCCGAACATGGCGGGATTGAGGAAGCGGAACAGGGAATAGAGTTCGGTGAGGTTGTTCTCTATGGGCGTACCGCTGAGGGCAAGGCGGTGCTCTGCCTGCAAAAGCATAACGGCCTGGGTGGTCTGCGACGAGACGTTCTTGATATTCTGACTCTCGTCGAGGATAACATAGTGGAATTTCTTCTTACAGAAAGTCTTGATGTCATTGCGCACAAGGGCGTAGGTGGTGAGCACCAGCTGGCTCTTCATCGCCGTCTTGATGTCGCGTTGTGTGCCATAGTAGACGGAGAAGTTGAGCTGAGGGGCGAATTTTTCAAGTTCGTCCTGCCAGTTGAAAAGGAGCGTGCGTGGCATGACTATCAGCGAAGGCTTTTTCACCTTGGGATAGATGCGTGCCAGCATGGCAATGGTCTGCAGGGTCTTGCCGAGTCCCATATCATCGGCGAGGCAACCGCCTAACTGGTTCTCATAGAGGTAGTTGATCCATTTTACGCCCTCTTCCTGATATCCGCGCAGCACGGCCTTCACCTGCGGAAAGCGCATACGCTGCTCATGCAGGTGGTTGAAGCCGTCATAGACCGCCCTGTGATGCTCGAAAGCGGCCCCTTCCATGCGCTGCTGCATCAACTCTTCCACTTCGGGCAGGTCGAAGAAACTCACACGTAGTGTCCCGTCTTTTCGCGCGCCATGGCGGTAGAGCCTCTCGAGCCGGCGCATATATCCCTCGTCGACGATGGCTCTGTTGCCGTCGGATAGCATGATGTATTTGTCCTTCTTGTATTGGGCAAGGAAATCACGGAGAGAGAACTGTTCGTCGTCGATACTGACAGTGGCCGACCCCTCGAGGAAGTCGATGCCTGAGCTTACGCGCAGTCCTAATTTGGGTTGGGCGGGTCTCACCTTGTAACGCTGGAGACTCTCAGACCCCACGATGCGGTATTGGCGCACCAGTTCGGGCAACGCGCCGACGAGGAATGGGGCTGCTACCTCCTCTGGCAAGATGAAAAGGTCTTCTTCCTGATAGACACTTTTCTTGTCTTGCGCCTTGGCATAACTGAGAATCTTTCGCTTCAGTTCGCCGATGTCTGCCAGATGGTCGCGATGGGCAATGCGATGTACGAGGATCTGGTGTTCTATGGTGAGACGCGCCACATAGACAAGGTCGAAACGCTGCAAGAAATCGTGGTCGTAGCCGTCAAGTCCCTGGACAAGTCGCATATAGAGTGCCATGTCTTCTCCCACCTTCTCAAAGATGAGGGTTGGCACGGTCTCCACCACCTGGTCGCTGTAGATGGTCTTGTAGTCGCCAAAGACAGGCAGGAAGTTGTTCACATACGAAAAGAGCACAGAGAGGAAGGCCTCTGTCCACGACACCGGAAAACGGATGAGGAAATAGTTGAGAGAGGAAAAATTGTCGCCGATGGGTTTGATGGGGTATATCTTGTCCTCAAACAACACAAAATTGTCTGCAAGCAGACGGAAATGGTCAGAGACGATACCCTCGCCAGCCACGTCGGCACGGCTGACATACTCCCCCTTCTCTGCCGGAGAGATGCTCACACGGAGTTGCAGAGTGGTGTCGCACACCTGCAGAGGACGCATATGCTCGTCGACGATATTGGGGCACCTGATGAGCTCATAGAGCACCCACCTGAATTCATGCAGGTAGACACGCTCTGCTTCCGCCCCCCAGACGATTTTGCCCCTGATTTCCTCACGGGCCTTGTCTATAGCCCTGAGGGTACTGAAAAGGGAGTCGGTGTACAACCGATAGTCTGTCTGTATCTCATTGCCTTTCTTGTCTACTACCTTCACAAAGGCAAGACCTCGCTCATCGAAGGAAATCATAAAGGAAATATGGTCGATCCTGCGGAGTGATGAAGAGGTGGCTGCACTCCAATGGGTGTCTTTGTGAAAATGCTGCAAGAAAAACTGGCTGTTGAAATCCATCTGTCGGCTGCTTTATATTAATAAGGTGAATTTGTTATGGCTTAGAGTTGCAAATTTACGAAAAAAGTTCTTTGGGCAGTCTTTCTTTAACAAAAAATGACACGATTTTTGGGGGAAAATGAAAATCATCCACTTTATCGGCTTGTATTATCAAAAAAAAGACTAATTTTGCATCCGATTTGCAAAAGGCAAATTAAGGGGTGCCCGACAGTTCGGGCTGAGATTAGACCCTCATACCTGATCCGGGTTATGCCGGCGTAGGAATTTTCTCTTTACCCCCTTATTGTATCATGGCGGGCGAAACCCGCAAAAACAGATAATAATAAGGTATGATGAACAAAAGTTTACTCGCAGTGGTCGGATGTCTCATCATGACAACGGCCAGTGCACAGAATGCAGACTCACTGCGTCTGGAACAGTTGAATGAAGTGGTGGTGAAAGGTGTCAGAGCCAAAAACGACGCACCTTACGCCATGACCAACATCCGGAAGCCTGAGTTGCAGGAATTCGCTAAATCGGGACAGGAACTGCCCTTCCTCTTCTCGCAAACCCCTGGGGTGATGGCATGGAGCGAGAACGGCATGGGCACGGGCACTACCTATATGCGTATAAGAGGTGCCGCCGACTCCCGCATCAACGTGACCATCGACGGTGTCCCTCTCAACTCGCCTGAGGACCAATGCGTCTTCTGGGCCAACATGAACAGCTATGCCTCACTGGCCGGCAGCGTGCAGATACAAAGAGGTGTGGGTTCGTCGACTAATGGCGACGGTGCCTTCGGCGGCACTGTCTCAATCTTGACAAAGGCGCCCGCGACAGACCCGGGTGCCGAACTGAGTGCCAGTTACGGATCTTACAACACCTTCAATGTGGGTGGGTCCTTCACGACGGGCATGTTGTGGAATCACTTCGTCATCGACGGTGCCTACCACGAGACCAACACCGACGGCTATATCCACGGCACTGCCGGGCGCTCGGGCAGCTATACGGGCAACATCAGGTATATCAGCGACCGGTTGACCATCGCCTATAAGAACATCGGCAATTTTGAGAAGACTGGCCAGGCTTGGAACGGTGTGACGGCCGGCGACAACGACCTCTCTCTCATGGATGGCACCTATGGAGAGGACACTGGTATCCGCACCTACAAAGACCTCTATAAGGCAGGTCTCGGGCGCTATAACACCCTCTACGAGACGTTGGTCTATGACGCTCATGGCAACTTCGCACAAGACTCTCATGGCGATTACATCACGCAGCGCTATATGATGGCCGACGGGACGCCATGGCGAAAGGCCACCGACAACTTCTGGCAGAGCCACAACATCCTCTCTCTCTCATGGAACGTGAGCGACCGTCTGAGCACCTCGGCATCGCTTCACTATACACATGGCTATGGCTACTACAACGAATTCAGGTACAACAACAAACTGAGCAAGTTTGGCTTGTCTCACTTCACCACAAGCGACGGGAATACCGTGAAGCGCACCGACTTCGTCCGCAAGAAAGGACTGGAGCAAGACACCTACGGCCTTGTGTGGAACGCCAACTATAACACCGAAAGCTGGGACATCGTGGGAGGTCTCTCCTTGCAGCGCTTCAGCGGCAATCACTTCGGCTATCTCACCTATGTGGCTCTGCCCGAACTGAGCAGACAGCTGCTGAAAAACGGCAAATATCAATATTATGACTCTGATGCGGAGAAAGACGACTACAGCGGCTTTGTCAAGGCGGCCTACAAACTCACATCCAGCCTGAGCGTCTCCGGCGACGTGCAAATGAGGCACGTCGACTATTCAACTGATGGCATCAACGACAAGTTCTATGTTGATGACGACGGCATCTACTCCAACCAGCGTCTGGACATCGACAAGACTTATAACTTCGTCAATGTGAAAGGCGGACTGACCTACAACACCGACAGCCATCATGCCTATTTCTCTGTGGCTACCAGCAACAGGGAACCTGAACGCAACAACTTCACCGACAACGGCTCATATCCTGCTCCAAATGCTGAAAAAGTGATGGACTTTGAAGCCGGATACAGCTACAAGGGCACTAACTGGAATGCCGGTCTGTCACTCTACTACATGGACTACACCGACCAGTTTGTACAGACGGGCCAGTTGAGTGACATCGGCGAGGCGCTCACTACCAACATCAAGGATTCCTACCGGGCAGGCATAGAGCTTACGGCCGCATGGAATCCCTTACGCTGGCTCACCCTTGAGGGAAATGCTGCTGTCAGCCAAAACAAAATCAAGGACTTTGACGAGGTGGTGGAAGACTGGGACCAAGGGAGCCGCACCATTCATTATGACAACTCTACCCTCGCCTTCTCACCCAGCACGATACTCAACGGATTTGTGAAACTGCACCACAAGGGATGGCAAGCCGTCTGGCACACCAACTTCGTGAGCCGGCAGTATCTTGACAACACGGAGAACAAAGACCGCTCACTGCCCTGCTACAGCACCTCCAATCTTCACCTGAGCCACACATCGAAAGTGAGCAAGGCACTCGGATTGAAGGAGATCACCGTGGGTATGCACCTGAGCAACCTCTTCGCACGCCGCTACGCCAGCAGCGGATGGGTCTACTCGGCCATCTGCGATAGCTACGGGCACCCCAACGACAACCGTTATTACCAGATAGGATTCATTCCGATGGCAGGATTCACCGCTATGGGACAAATATCCCTCAAATTCTGATCCCCATGGCGGAATTCTTGCAAGAGCACTGGCTCGATATCACCACCACCCTGCTGGGACTGGTCTATATCCTGTTGGAATACAAGGCCAGTATCTGGCTATGGCTCGTCGGCTTCGTCATGCAGGCGCTTGATATCGTGCTCTACTATAATAAAGGACTCTATGCCGACTGCGGCATGGAGTTCTACTATATTGCCATGACCATCTACGGATTCGTCATGTGGAAATACTTCAAAGGCAAGAGCGGCGAGCAGAAAGAACGGCCCGTTACCCATTTCGAAAGACGGTTCATCGCTCCCTGGACTGTCGCCACACTTATCCTATGGGGAACCATGGCATGGTTGCTCATCACCTATACCGACTCAAACGTGCCATTGGCCGACAGCTTCACCACGGCGCTGAGCTTTGTGGGCATCTGGGCTTTGGCGAGGAAATATCTCGAACAGTGGCTCATCTGGATTGCTGTGGATGTGGTGACTTGCGTCCTCTATATCTATAAGGACATTCCATTCAAAGCCTCTCTTTATGCCCTCTATGTGATCATTGCCATCTTTGGATATATAAGATGGAAAAAATTGATGCTAAATGGGCAAAAAAGGACTTTTGCCGAGTAAAAAGTGGCTTCAATACACCCAAAAATGTTAATTTTTGTCGATTTTGGAGACAAAGTGATAGATTTTTTTGCTTTTTTGCCTCTAAATATCTATCTTTGCAACACAATTAAGGAAGCACAATGCTTTCCACACCAAAAAAAGAACCAATAAAGCAAAGACAATAATAATTTTCGCTAAAATCTCACCTTTGTGAGAACAATCTGCTCGTGAGAGTCGATATCTTTGAGTTAATTTATTTTAGTAAGTTATTCCATGCATCAGGTCGTGAGACCAGGTGCATGATTTTTTTGTATGATGAAGACGACCAAAAATATGGATAACTTCTGACATTCTATTGGCAAAACGCGCGAAAGAATCCTTAGGCTTGACGCAGAACGCTACCAGAAAGGCGATTTGCCATTGTCCAATCTACTCAGTAAATACTGTTCGTATATAGTTGCGAGCAATAAAGATTGAAAAAAGGAGAATGTATCACTACATCCTCCTTCTTGAAGCAATAATGCAAAGTAAGTTATTTTTTTAGTTTGAATGAATTCTCGATTTTTGTGATGTCTTCGCAGAAAGACTTGTCCACCTTCATGCGTTCCTCCACCTTTTCGCAACTGTGCAGCACGGTGGAGTGGTCGCGCCCGGCGATAAGCTTTCCGATCCTTGAAGCAGCCATCTTGGTGTGTTTTTGGGCGAGAAACATCGAGACTTGCCTGGCGACCACGAGATTGCGCTTTCTGCTCTTGCCACTCACTTCCTCAGGCGACACCTGATAGTGCCTGCAGACGGTTTCCACGATTTCATCGATGGTGAGCGGATGATTGTCCACTTTGACCGAGCGCTTGAGCACACTGACGGCAAGACTCATGTCGATAGGCCGATTATAAACTACGGAATAGGCTAAAAGAGAATTGACGACACCTTCGAGGTCACGCACACTGCTGCACGCATTCTCTGCCACATATTCTACCACATCTTCGGGAATGTCAAAACCGTCGTGGGCAATCTTGGCATTGAGGATATCGATGCACAATTGCTTATCGGGGCGCTCCAACTCTGCTATCAGTCCACAACTGAACCGGGTGAGCAGACGGTCGTTCATCCCCTGAAGGTCCACGGGAGGACGGTCGCAGGCAAGGATGATACGCTTGCCGTTGCGGAAAAGATGGTCGAAGATATGGAAGAAAGTGTCTTGGGTCTTGGTGGCCGTCATCCACTCCTGAATATCATCTACGAGAAGCACGTCGATGGTCTGGTAGAAACTGATGAAGTCGTTGACGGTGTTGTATCTCACGGCATTGGTGTATTGCACCTGGAACAGCCGCGCACTCACATAGAGCACCCGCTTCTGCGGATAGAGGCTCTTCACCTTGACGCCGATGGCGTTGATCAGATGGGTTTTCCCACACCCTGACGGACCATAGATGAACATCGGGTTGAACTGAGTGGTGGAGGGATGCTCTGCGATGGAGAGACCCACAGCCCTGGGCAACTTGTTGCTGATACCCTCAACGAAGTTGTCGAACGTCTGGTGGGGATTGAGTTGAGAATCTATCTCCTGAGGCTGAGCGGCGTCAAGCACGGTATACGACTGGTTGGCACGTGTGCGTGGCAACGGCTTCTCTATCTTGTCTTCGGTGTTGTCAGACTCCATCACCACCGTGCCATCGTTGGTCTTATCAGTGACGACACGATAGGTCAGTCGGACGCTGCTGCCAAAGAAACGCTTCAACACCTTACTTATTAAGTCCACAAAGTTCTCCTCCAGGTACTCATACACGAATGGGCTGGGCACCTGCACCAATATTGTCATCGTAGCCGGTGTGTACGACTCGAAGACAATTGGCTCGAACCATGTTTTATATTGCTGCTCTGAGACGTTGCTCTTGATGACTTGCAGGCAGTTTTCCCACAACAGCGTTGGACTTTGTTTCATTTGATAATCTCGAAAAGTGTTTAAGGCGTTTTGATCCTCAATTCTGAAATCGTATGCAAATATCGCTATTTTTTTCGGGAAAAAAAAATCCACGTTTTATTCACTGATGAACAAACTGCCGTAAATCACTATGAAAAGGATAGTTATGCGATTCAGTGAAAGGATTAAAAAATCTTTACATTTGCAATTTCCCAAGTGGCTGATTCTACGAAACTTAATGTGCTTGTATAAATTTTATTAACAATCCGCGCTGAAGAAAAAGAAATCATCGGAAATAACTATTGCAGAGACATTTCCGATGATTTCATAAAGTAAAGTTTTAAGTGTAAATTATTTAGAATAATTCTATTTTAAGCTATTTCAAGGAGTTTTTTAACCTCTAAAAGACAAGTGGGATTTTTTTGTTATAATCCTCGTGATTATTTGTCCTTTTTACCAAAAATGGAGAAGTGGACATAGCGCTTGGGGTGCTCTTTGACATTGATGAGCAGAGAGTCGGCATGAGCCAGGGTGGAAGTGAGATTGTCATACATCGACTTGTCGTTGAGCAGCATACCCAACGAACTGTCGGTCTCATTGAGCGACTCGGTGAATGTTTTGAGGTTGGCGAGTGTCTGGGTGAGTTCGGTCAACGTCTGTTCAATGTCGAGTTTGGCAAGATTGTCAGTCATCACAGTAGCATTTGACATGGCCGTACCCGCCTGAGCAAGCACACCGTCGGCCTTCCCCATCAGCCCCGGCACTTCCTTGTTGAGGCTGGCCATGAGGGTATTCATCTGCTGCGTGGTGCGGGTGAGGTCGTGCGACACTTGCTCAGCATGATGAAGGGTATTGGGCAATGCAGGGTCGGCAAGGATGTAGTTGACGCTGCTCAGGATGGAGTCCACCTTCGGAAGCATATTCTCTACCAGTGGGATCATCTCCTTCAATTTTCCCATAGCTCCGGCATTCAGTCTACCGTCGATGGTACTTTCTGGCGCCAGCACACCGTCACCCTCATTGCCGAGGAGCAGGTCAATCCGCACATTTCCCAGCAAGTCGCTTGAGATTTCAGCGGTAGATCCCACCGGCACCTTAAGGTTTTTGTTGATGCCCACCTCGGCCGTGATCTCGCCTACTTTGTCGTAATCGAAACTGATTGACCTGACAGTGCCCACCTGGTATCCATCAGCCATAATCGGACTGGAGCCTGAAAGACCGCTGATGTTGTTGAACTTTATATAATAGGTGTTGTCGGACGAAAACAGGGTGACACCTTTAAGGAAATTCAGTCCGAAAAACAATACCACGATGCCTAAGATGGCAACGAGCGCTATTTTTATCTCTTTTGTAAAGCCTTTCATGCAAAACTTATTTTTTCCTGTTTCTGTATTCTTTCATTGCCTGTGGCATATCCATCTTCTCCCCATTACGGAAAGCGACGATAAACGCTTGTGGAAAACTGGCACTAATCGTTTTCCTCAATCTGACAGTCTCTTCGTAGTCTGGGCTGGAACCCACGGTGTATTTCACCATCCCGTTTTCGGAATAACATTCCACCCCCTCCAAACCTTGAAAGAAACTGCTGGTGACAGGTATCTGTTGTGAACTGGCAGCGATTTGTACCTTGAAGACAATCTGGTCGGCAAGAGCCGGAGCCGAAGGCTGAGGTGCCGTATCGGCTGTCGCAACCTGCCTGTCGGATGATTTCTTTGGTTGCTCCTTAGCGGGTGCTGCAGCAGGTTGCTCCTTGGCGGGAGTTGCCGCAGGTTGTTCTTTGGCGGGAGTTGCTGCAGGTTGTTCCTTGGCGGGGGCTGCCGCTGGTTGCTCTTTGGCGGGGGCTGCCGCAGGTTGTCCTTTGGCGGGAGTTGCTGCAGGTTGTTCCTTGGCGGGGGCTGTCGCAGGTTGCTCCTTGGCGGGAGTTGAAGTAGGTTGCTCCTTGGCGGGGGCTGCCGCAGGTTGCTCCTTGGCGGGAGTTGCTGCAGGTTGCTCCTTGGCGGGAGTTGCAGTAGGCTGCTCTTTGGCGGGAGTTGCTGTAGGCTGCTCCTTGGCGGGAGTCACAGCAGCAGAATTCGGTATGGGGTTAGACGGGGTTGTTGTAGATTTTGTGTTGGAAGGTGCAGAAGAACGTGATGTCGGAGAGGAGGATGAATCTTGTGAAGAGGGAGATTCTGTTGGCTTGGCAACCGAAGGGGTTGAAGTTGGTTGGCCGGAAGATGTGGATGTAGCTGAAGAAACGGGGGCTACAGGTGTGTTGTTCTTAGGAGGAAGGACAGATTGCGGTTTTTTGTCTTGCGCCGGGGCGGAAGGCTGAGTGACTGGTGGCGGGTTGTCCAATTTCTCAACTTTTGAGACAAGAGCTGGAGGTGCTTCATCAGGTTGACTGGGGAAAACGGGTTGTGAGGGAGTTTCAACGGCAGGGGGCATGCTGCTGGCCGTCATGACTTTCCTGACAGCCCTCTGCTCTGAAAATTCCGCATCACTGGCAGAAGGCATCTCCTGAACCTCACTGACTAAGTGGTCGGAGGCTGATGCGAGGAGAGGCATTGTCTCGTCGAAGTCGCTGTTTGTCTCCTGCTCTTCACTCTCATTCTGAGCCGAGACCTTGCCGTGTCCGTATTTCTTCTTGTATTTGAGGAAAGCATTATAAATGCCCCTCGCCATTTTGTCCTGGCCTTCGGGGGTGTTGAGGAACTGCTCTTCGTCGGCCGTGGTGATGAAACCCAATTCGATAAGGCAACTGGGCATCGACGTCTCCCTGAGCACAAGGAAACCAGCCTGGTGAACTCCCTTGTTGACCCGTCCGCTGATAGCACACACTTCCGACTGGATCATCTTTGCCAGTTCCACGCTGTTAGACATATTCTTATCCTGCATCAGCTCAAACATGATGTAGCTTTCGGCCGACTTGGGGTCAAAACCGGCATAACTCTGTTTGTAGTTCTTCTCGATGAGGATGACAGAATTCTCACGCTGGGCCACGTTGAGGTTTTCTGCCGCACGGTGCATACCCAAGGTATATGTCTCAAAGCCGCGTGAGATTTTCCCGCCGTCGAGTGCGTTGGTATGCACAGAAATAAAAAGGTCGGCTTTATTCTTGTTGGCGATATTGGCCCGCTCTTTCAGCGGAATAAAGACATCCGTGGTGCGGGTGTAGATGACCCTCACGTCAGGACAGTTGCGCTCCACATATTTGCCGAAGGCCAACGCCACCTTCAGGTTGATGTTTTTCTCGTAGGAAATCTTGCCCGGCGCCCCCACGTCATTGCCTCCGTGTCCAGCGTCGATAACGAGAGTAAACTTCTTGTCTGCAGCCACGCATGTGCCCACTGCAGCCAAAATCATCAATAGCAATGTATATAATGTCTTTTGCATTTCCATATCCAATTCGACTGCAAAAATAGTGATTTTTCAGGAATTAAGCGAAGAAAAACCGAGGATTTATCATTTATTATGAAAAAGAAGGAGGGGTGAGCATCCACTGGGGCAAAGACAACAGACTTTTCGGGCAGATGCTGTTTCCGCCCGAAAAGTCTGTTCACAAAGGCGATAAGCCTTCGCCTTTGAAGTTCTGTAGAGGTTAACGGCCTACGATGATGGCGTCGCTCTTTCTGATAAACAGATTGTCGTGAGCCGTCATCAACATATAGTAGCCGCCATCTTCAGTGAAGTCGTCGGCAATAATGGTACCCTTGGGCACCGTGGTAAACAACGGGTGTTTTGAACCGTCCTCCATACTCTCAACAAAGATGGGGGTTTGAGTTTTGTTGGCCACCAGACGGGGACGACCGTCGTTCTTATACCAGTTCAGTGTTCCCAGATATTTGGTGTAGGCCCACCCTGTGGCGTTGCCCACGCTTACCTTGCTCCAGTTGCCACTCTGTCCACGCAGCACACCGTTGCCCAGTCCATGACTGAACATCCATACTTTGGAGATAACGGGAGCACTTGTCGACGGCCTTTTCCTGACATTGACAAATCCGTCGTCGGAAGTGGCATATACCACAGTGAACACATTCTGTGCCCACATGACACTGCTCATAACCAAAGCAGTGAGGATCATCATCGTCCGTTTCATCATAATCGTCTTGTTGTTAAGTTTAAACAATTTTCAAATCAATAACTGCTGTCACAAAGGACTTTTATCTATATTTACCTTTATCAAGTTTTTTCATTCTCTGCTCAGGGACAGCGACACACCGGCGCCGTCGCAGCAGCCTCCCATAGGAGGATTGACTTTTACGATTTCCACCTCCACCTCAGTGGCGGAAGGGAAAGACTCAAGGATGTGAGAAGCCATCCGTGCCGCCACATGCTCCAAGAGGCGGGAGGGCTTTTCCATCTCCGCGACGACGAGCGCTTGCAGGGCCGAATAGTCAATTGTGTCGGCCACGTCGTCGCTATCGGCCGCCCGGGCAAAGTCAGTCGTCACGCATACGCTGACGCTGTATTCGCCACCAACCGACCGCTCTTGGGGCATCACTCCATGGCGGGCATGGAGTTGCAGTCGGCGGATGAAAATCTTCCCTGGAAGTGGCCTCATTGTTCTCGCCCTCCTTTTCCTATCCACAGCGTGAAGCGCCGCAGTTCTTGCAGATGAGGCACCCTTCCTGATAGACCAATGTCTCCTGACCGCATACAGGGCATTTCTTGCCTTTCGCCACCGTGCCATCAACGATATATTTCTTCAGGGCGCGCTCCACACCGTTCTTCCACGTGTTGATGCTTTCGCTCTTGAGTTGGAGAGACCCCACGAGTTTGATAACGTGGTCGATGGGCATACGGTATCTCAATACGCCGGAGATGAGTTTGGCGTAGTTCCAGTACTCGGGATTGAACTTCTCGCTGAGTCCCTCCACGGTGGTCTTGTAGCCGCGTTTGTTCTCGAACTGGAAGTCATAGCGATGGGTCCCGTCCTCGTTGGTCTGCTTGATAATCTTTCCCTTCGTCACGGTCTTGGGGAGCACGATACCCTCCTCATCATCCTGAAGGCCGGTGAAGATCTCGTAAGGATAGCCGTCGAGCAGGCCCACAAAGGCCACCCATTTTTCCTTGTTATTCTGGAACCTGACGACATCGC
This sequence comes from uncultured Prevotellaceae bacterium, assembly GCA_902795605.1. Classification (GTDB taxonomy): domain Bacteria; phylum Bacteroidota; class Bacteroidia; order Bacteroidales; family Bacteroidaceae; genus Prevotella. The sequence continues at coordinate 55,712 of CADBLU010000233.1, forward strand.
ACTCCAGGACCTGAGGCCGTACCTCGGTCACCTCCGGGCGCTTGCACTCCGGCTCCTTGGGGACCTCCTTCTTCTTTTTCGTCGAAACCATCACGCCGGCCCTGCTGCCGTCGCGGTAGATGGTACACCCTTTGCAACCTGAGCGCCACGCCTCGATATAGAGTTTGTTGACAAGGGCCTCGTCCACCTGATTGGGCAGGTTGACGGTGACACTGATAGAGTGGTCTACCCATTTCTGGATAGCTCCCTGCATCTTCACTTTCATCAGCCAGTCCACATCGTTGGCCGTGGCTTTATAGTAGGGCGAGTTGGCCACTATGGCGTCAAGCTCCTCCTGCGAATAGCGCAACTGCGGGTCGTAGCCGTTCTTTTCCATCCACACGAGGAATTTTGGATGGTAGACAATATATTCCTCATAGGAGTCACCCACTTCATCGACGAAGTCCACATGGCTGTTGACGTCGGTGGGGTTGACTTTCCTGCGCCGCTTATAGACAGGCATAAACACAGGTTCTATCCCACTGGTGGTCTGCGTCATCAGACTCGTGGTTCCCGTGGGGGCGATCGTGAGGCAGGCGATGTTGCGGCGGCCATATTTCACCATGTCGGAATAGAGCTGGTGGTCGGCCTCCTTGATGCGGAGGATGAAGGGGTTAGCAGACTCGCGATCGGCATCATAGACGGCGAAGGCCCCACGCTCCTTGGCCATGACGACAGAGGAGCCGTAAGCGGCCAAGGCCAACGTACGGTGCACTTTCACAGAGAAGGCAGTGGCTTCCTCGGTGCCATAGCGCAGTCCCATAGCGGCAATCATATCGCCCTCGGCTGTGATGCCCAGTCCTGTGCGCCTGCCTTTGCCACTCTTGTCGTAGATTTTCTCCCACAGGTGATATTCGGCTCCCTTCACTTCGTCCGATTGCGGGTCCGACTTGATCTTTTCTTTGATGGCCTCTATCTTCTCCAGTTCCAGGTCCACGATATCATCCATGATCCGCTGAGCATACCTCACATGTTCGGCAAAGAGGGAGAAGTCGAACTCTGCGTGGTCGGTGAACGGGTCCTTGACATAAGAGAAGAGGTTGATGGAGAGCAGGCGGCATGAGTCGTAAGGGCAGAGGGGTATCTCGCCACAAGGATTGGTAGACACGGTGCGGAAGCCGAGGTCGGCATAGCAGTCGGGGATGCTTTCGCGCAGGATGGTGTCCCAGAAGAGCACACCGGGCTCGGCGCTCTTCCATGCGTTGTGAATGATTTTATCCCAGAGGTCCCTGGCCTTGATGCTCTTTTCCACAATAGGCTCACCGCCGTCGATGGGGAAGCGCTGCACATAGTCGCCGCCGCTGATGACGGCCTGCATAAACTCATCGTCGATTTTCACCGACACATTGGCACCCGTCACCTTCCCTTCGGTCATCTTGGCATCGATAAAAGCCTCGCTGTCAGGATGCTTGATGCTGACGGAGAGCATCAGAGCGCCACGACGCCCATCCTGTGCCACCTCACGGGTGGAGTTGCTGTAGCGCTCCATAAACGGCACCAGACCGGTACTTGTGAGGGCGGAATTGTTCACAGGCGAACCCTTGGGACGGATGTGGGAGAGATCGTGCCCCACTCCACCGCGCCGTTTCATCAGTTGCACCTGCTCCTCGTCAATGCGCAAGATAGCGCCATAGGAGTCGGCATTGCCGTCAAGCCCCACCACAAAGCAGTTGGAAAGCGAGGCCACCTGATGGTCGTTACCAATGCCGGTCATGGGACTTCCCGCCGGTACGAGATAGCGGAAATGATCGAGAAGGCCGAACACCTGCTGTGCCGACATCGGATGGGGGTATTTGTTTTCTATCCTGGCTATTTCGTTGGCTATCCGCCAATGCATGTCGTTGGGCGATTGCTCATAGATGTTGCCGAAGCTGTCTTTCATCGCGTATTTGTTCACCCATACGCGCGCCGCAAGTTCGTCGCCGTCGAAATATTTTAACGTGGCTTCGAAAGCCGACTCATAGGAGTAGATGTGTGGTTGGTCCATAATCAATCAGTTTTTCAGACTGCAAAAATACAAACTAATAGTGAGATAAGAAAATTATCAGGAAAGAAAAAATACACTTTTTTCAAACACATTGATACACAATCAGTTATTCTTTTTGTCAACTCACCTCTCCGTAACTACTCAGCACCCCCCTATTTATAGGTGAGTGATACGTAAAAATGTTAGTTAAGAAATCATAAAACTTTTTGGGGGATTTCACGGCACCTCTGATTTTCGTGTATCCTTTGGATACCTGTGCACAGAAGTGACTAATATTAGGCTAAAATGGATTTTTTGCGGTATTCTGTTGCTTCAGCAAGTTCATGTTGCCAAATATCTCCACAAGATGACTTATCGGCAACGAGAGCCAATTTGTCGTTTTTCGTATCTGCGAATTTACTGTTAAAGGATGTAATTCTGGATTTTGCCATTCCGTGAAAGATTATTATTTTCGCAGCGGAAATGGAAAGCCAGTGTACCGACATAGATGATGTTTTACGCCAGATCAACCTGCGTTTGCGTAAACTTGAGAAGTCCGACTCCGAAAAGAATGAGGAGATCGGGCGCCTCAACCGTATCATTGGGCAGAAAGATGTGGAGATACACATCCTTAAGACAGAACTTTCCTCGGCCAGGAAGGAGCTTGCCGAAGCCAATGACCGCATCAAGGAGTTGGAGAAAGACAGCGATGAGGATGCGGGGCCTTCCGGCACGTCAGGGAAGCCAGAGAAGAACAGCAGCAACAGCAGTGTCCCGCCATCCCAGGAGAGCATCGCCGCCCGTGAGCTCCGCAGGACGAAGTCTCTCCGCGAGCCGAGCGGGAAGCCAAGCGGCGGCCAGCCCGGACACAAGGGAAGCACGCTGCAGTCGGTCAGCACACCGGACAGAATCGTAAGGCACGAGCCGTCCTACTGCAAGTGCTGCGGCCGTCCACTGGACAGCGTACAGTATAGGAAGATCCGCAAGACTCAGACCATAGACCTCAAATTCGTCATTGAGACAACCGAGGACCGGTATTACGAGAAAGTCTGCGAGTGTGGCTGCGTGAACAACTGCGACGCCCCCAACTGCCGCATCAAGTACGGAGACAACATCCGTGCATTTGTGTCGTATCTCAATGTCGTCCAGTGTATCCCTTTCAAAAGGATTGCGGAGCTCATCTCAGACTTGTCAGGCCAGAAAATCAGCGAGGGTACCGTGCAGAACATACTCAGGGAAAACAGCGCCAAGGCAGATGCGGTATACGAGGAAATACGGAAGAGGCTGGAGTATGCCCCTGTCGTCGGAGCTGACGAGACCGGCGCTACCGTTGGAAAGGAGCTGCATTGGAACTGGATATTCCAAACCGATCTCCTCACCTACGTCTTCCAGATGAAGTCAAGAGGCATGGAGGCCATTGACTCCAAATTTCCTGACGGGCTGCCCAACTCGACACTCGTCACGGACAGGCACCACAGCTATTTCAAGATGAATGTCAAGGAACATCAGGTCTGCCTGGCCCACCTGCTGAGAAATGCGGAGTACCTAAACGAGTTGGACGCAAGGCAGGACTGGTCACGGAGATTTATCCGCCTGATACGACACGCCATGGATATCAGGAGAGACAACTGCGTCACGCAAAGGAAGATAAAGATACTGAAGACAAAAATGACGAACCTACTGGGTGAATGTCTAACACACTTGGATGACGAGTTTGAGAAATTTAAAAGGGGAATTCTCAAAGTCAAGGACTATCTGTTTACCTTCCTCACAAACCCGCATGTGCCTTACGATAACAATGCCAGTGAGCGAGGGGTGAGGAAGATAAAGGTGAAGCAGAAAGTCTGTGGTGGTTTCCGAACTGATGACGGGGCCGATGACTTTGCCAAGTTACACTCCATAGCAGAAACAGCCATGAAGAATGGAAACTCCAAATTTGGCGCAATACTTGCTGTAGTACAACAGTAAGGTAACTGCTCATACCATGGGGTGCTGAGTAGTTACACCTCTCCAAATAATGTCTGGAAAATGTTAAATAATTGATTTAATTATTTCTTTTAAAATACTGTAATAATGACAATAAATATTAATAATTAAAGTATTTCTTTCTTTTACAGATGACACTTTTGGGAAAACCGGAATCCAAAAGACAATCAATTCCTTAACAAAAAAGACATTCAAACGAAGGTTTCACATTATTATTTTATGGGAATTATATACCTGTTGACCGAAGCCCGATTTTTGCATAGAAATACAACTCCAAATAAAAAGTCACCCTCTACACACAACGGGGTGACCAAAAAATCAATAATATGTCACAAAAAGACAAATACAATAACCTCGTGCAGTCCATCAAGGATGACGAGGAAAAGGAGAAAGAGCAAAACCGCTTTGATGCCACCTTGGAGCAGATCAAGGAGGCGCTTGCCCTGTTGCAGAAATTGCTTGAAGCAATTAAAGAAGCGAAGGAAAGTAGTGTAACGACACAGAAAGGTCTCAATGCTGCAACCCAAA
>CADBLU010000234.1 GCA_902795605.1 uncultured Prevotellaceae bacterium
CTCGATGGGAATCTCCCAGATGCGGAAGAAGCCGAGCACATGGTCGATGCGGTAGGCATCGAAGAATTTCGACATGTTGGAGAAGCGCCTCACCCACCATGCGCAGTCGTCGGCGAGCATCGCCTCCCAGTTGTAGGTGGGGAAGCCCCAGTTCTGGCCGTTGACGGAGAAGTCGTCGGGCGGTGCGCCGGCCTGGCCGTTGAGGTTGAAGTAGCGCGGCTCCATCCACACGTCGCAACCGTAGCGGTTGACACCGATGGGGATATCGCCCTTGAGCACGACGCCCTTTTCGCGGGCATACTCATGCACAGCCTCCATCTGGCTGTTGAGCACATACTGCACGTAGTAGTAGAATGCCACCTCCTTATAGGCCTTGGTGCGGGCCGAGGAGAGCGCCTGCCGGTCGGCCTCGTCCCATGTGTTGTGGTCGGGCCACTGGCTGAAGTCGGCGGTGCCGTACTTGTCGCGGAGCATGGAATACTGGGCATAGGGCACGAGCCACTGGCTGGCGGAAGCGAAGAACTGCTTGAAAGCGGCCGTGGAAAGCACTTTTTTGCCTTCCTGCTCGAAGAGAATCCTGAGGTAGCGGTTCTTGGCATTGTTGACGCGCTCATAGTCGATCTGCGGCAGCGCGTTGAGTTCGATGCGCAACCGTTCCATCTCCTCACGCTGTTGCTCGTCGGCGATAGCTGGCAGCAGGGTGAGGTCGGCGTATTGAGGATGGAGGGCGAAGATGCTGATGCAGCTGTAGGGATAGGAGTCGGTCCAGGTGTGGGTGGTGGTGGTGTCGTTGATGGGAAGGATCTGCAGCAGCTGCTGACGGGTATGTGCCACCCAGTCGACCATCTTGCGCAGGTCGCCGAAGTCGCCGACGCCGAAACTCGACTCCGAGCGGAGCGAGAAGACGGGCACGAGGGTGCCGGCGCACTTGATGTCGTAGATATCAAAGCGGGCTTCGGGCAACTCATACACCACCACGTCGCCATCGTTCATCTCGGGCAAGAAAATGACGCGGTTGTCGCAACGCTCCCAAGTGGGAGTCACGTCGACATCCTCGTCGAGGATGACGAATTTCAGTTCAAAGCGCCGGTTGGTCAACTGGCTGACATCGAAATCCACCATCCATTCATTATAGTTGTGCTCCACCATCGGCACGGCATTGGCCACCGACCATTCGCCCATCGACGGCTCATTGCCGAGGACGGCCAGCCACTCGCCGCGGCGCAACTGCGGGGCGCGCACCTTGAGGCGGACGGTGCGGGCGAAAGAGTGCTTCACGGGAGCCATACGCTCGTGCCGGTTGATGCAATCGGTGAAAGCCGAACTGTAGAGATAGGCATTGTCGGGGATGTCGGTCCAGTGGTCGTAGACGATGTAGTCGGTGCCCTTGACGGCCGTCAGTTCCAGCCTGTGGGGCTCGAGGATCCATTCCGTGCGCAGCAGTTCACCTTCGCGCACCACACTGTAGTAATAATCGAGGCGATGATTGTCACTATTTTTCAAAACCCTGTCGATAATGCATGTCCACTGGCAACCATCGACTGTCGCCATGCGGCACGAAGAGACTTCTTTGGTCCCTTCATGATTGGAGGTAATCAGGTTGAGCACCAACTCTTCTCCGAAAGTGGTGTGATAATCAATATGAAATATTAGGTTCATAAAATATAGGTTTTGGTTGCTATTATCAGTATCTTCTTTGTATTTATCTGGTGTCGTATCTCTTTTTTCTGGTGTCTTCTTTCTATATCTGGCGTCGCATCAGAAATGTTGCGGGGCGTATCAGTAATTTTGCAGTAAAATTAGTGGATATTCCCATCGGTTAGCATCTCATAAGGCAATAATTTTGCATTTATCCTGCGCAAACGTTTGCGCAGGATGTTTGGCGGTATAGTTTTCCTGGGGGGATCTAGTTTTCCTAGGGATACTAGTTTTCCTAGGGATACTAGGAAAACCAGAAAAACTAGAAAAAACCGGCTGCTATGATTTTTTCTTGAAATAGTCGTTATATATCTTGATGCTGAAAATGATGATGCAGCAGATGGTTGTGATGAGATTGGTCACAAACAGCGCCCACAGTATTCCAGGTTGGTGCAAGATGCCTTGCATCATGAAACATGCACCGCCTATTCCCATCATGAGGAATGTGGGCAAGGCGATGCCGTCCGTATTCCGCGTGCGGATGGTACGGATGGCCTGTGGCAGATAGCCGAGAATCATCGTGATGCTGGCCATCCAACCAAAAAACTCAAAAAGAACTCCTTGATGATCCATAACTCAATGTATTTATGTGTGATATAAAATTTTAAGCGGCCGTTTCCTGATGCTTGTCCTTGATGAGGAAGACACTGCAGGAACCCACGACAAGCAGAGCGGCAGCCACGTACATCATGGCTGACTGAGTGCCGCCGACCAGTCCGAAGAGGAAGCCGCCACAGGCTGCCGCAATAATCTGAGGCAGGCAGATGGCACAGTTGAACAGTCCCAGATAGGCTCCCATGTGGCCATAGCCCTGAAGAGCATTGGTGACCAGAGTGAATGGACATGAAAGCATGGCTGCCCAGACGCATCCGATGAGGATGAACGGCAGGAACTGCAAATGCTGGTCATGGCAGAAAGGTATGAGCAAGAAGCCCAGGGCACCGAGAAGGATGCTGACGCTGTATGCGATCTTCATATTGCTGAATCGTGGAATGATAGATGCCCATACCACGGAGCTCAACGCCTGGACGGCATAGAGCACGCCGGTCCAGTTGCGGGCTGTCTGATAAGCCTCTGTCTCAGGATTATCGGTATGCCAGACGGTCTCGGCGACGGCACCCACGACGTAGGACCACATGTAGAGCAGAGCAGCCCAACAGAAGAACTGCACAAGGCTGACACGCCAGAAATTCTTCGGGGCGCGCATGAGCAAGGTAATCCAGTTGGCACTGTCCTTCTTCTCCTCGTTGACGGGGTTGTACTCACGGTACTCCTTCGGCGGCCACTCCCTCACTTTCATCGTGGTGTAGATGACGCAGAGGATGAGGATGAATGCGCCTACATAGAAAGACCAGATGACGGAATCGGGTACCACTCCCTTGGGAGCCACGTTCTTGACACCTATCCATGTGAAGATGAAGGGGAAGAGAAATCCCACGACGCTGCCGGCGTTGCAGAGAAGCGACTGGATGCTGTATGCCTTGCCTTTCTGCTTCTCGTTGACCATGTCGCCCACCATCATCTTAAACGGCTGCATGGCCATATTGAGCGAGGTGTCGAGCAGCATCAGGGCAAAAACACCAAAGGCGAGGGCCATTTTCACGGTCATGCCAAACGACCCGGCATTGGGCAGCAGGCACATGACGATCACTGCCAAGGTGGCACCGATGAACAGGTAGGGGATGCGCCTTCCGAAGCGGGTCCACGTCTTGTCGCTCAGCGTTCCCACAATGGGTTGCACCAGCATGCCCATCAGCGGCGGCAATATCCAGAAATAGCTCAGGTCGTGAGGGTCAGCTCCGATGGTGTGGAAAATAGACGAGATGTTGGCACTCTGCAGCGCATAGGCAATCTGCACGCCAAAGAAACCGAAACTGAGGTTCCATAGTTTCCAAAAACTGAGGTCGGGTTTTTGCTTCATAATCTGTATCTTATTTTAATATTATATTATTAGGTGTATTGTTTTATATGATTTAGATATATCGTTTTATGTGATTTAGGTGTATCGTTGCCGATATTGACGGCCAGCCGCGCTCCCGGGAGAGCGACAGCCACATCAGCGGGTGGTGCCTCTGACAATCAGCCGGGTGCGCACGATGCGCTTCTCCACCTTGTCGGCAGGCAGGAAACCTTCCACCTGACCGATGAGGATGTTGGCAGCCTCCTCGCCCACCACCCTGCCACGCTGCTCCACAGTGGTGAGCATGGGGTCGCAGGCGATGGCGCGCTCGCCGTTGGTGAAACCGCAGATGGAGACATCCTCGGGCACACGGAAGCCCATCCGCTTGGCGGTGTAGAGGATGCCGATGGCCGTATCGTCGTTGACGGCAAAGAAGGCGTCGGGGCGGTCGGCGCGGGCGAGGATGTCGGGCGTGATGGCCTCGGCATCGGCACGGTTGTCGCAGAAGAACACCAGACTGTCGTCGGCTGGTAGATGGTGGCGCAGCAGGGCATCACGATAGCCGTTGAAACGGTTCTTGGAAATCTCAAGGTGCATCGACGTGCCGTAGAAGGCGACACGGCGGCAACCCGACTCTATGAGATGCGTCACAGCCGTATAGGCCCCCATGTAGTCGTCGACCACCACCCGGCTGCAGTCGATGCCGGTATTGATGCGGTCGAAGAACACCAGGGGCACACCACTGTCGATGAGCCGCTGGAAATGGTCGTATTTCACCGTGTCCTTCGCCTGGCAGACGATGATGCCGCACACCTTGTTCTCATAGAATGCCTGGCAGATGCGCACCTCGCGCTCATAGCGCTCGTCGCTCTGGGCCACCATCAACTGATAGCCGCGGGCGGAGGCCTCTTCCTCGATGCCACTGAGAATGGTTGAGAAATAATAATGACAAATCTGGGGCAGGATGACACCTATCACACGCACGGGATGCACCCTGTTGTGACGCAACGACTCGGCCAAAAGATTGGGAGCGAAATTGTGCTCGCGAGCATACGCCTTGATGGCCTCACGCCGCTCCGCGCTGATGCGCGGACTGTCCTTGAGGGCTCTCGACACCGTGGCCACCGAGACGCCAAGGGCTCGGGCGATGTCTTTCATTGTCAGAGGGGCATGTTCCTTCATCGGGTGCTGTTGACAAATCTCTGTTTTTCTTTTTTGACATCGGCAAAGTTAGTCAAAAATCCATTACATTGTTCCAATACCTCTATTATTTTATAATGTAAGGTGCGCAAACGTTTGCACGCCTTATTATAAAAAAAATTTAGCAAATAAAGAACAAAGTTAGAAAAACCAAATTATATTTGCACCGAAAAGACGGAATCGAACACCTAACCAAGCGGATTTATCACTATAAAATTTCCATAAAAACCGTTAACTTAATAACTTAGAATGATGAAGCAGGTAAAAATCAAGTTGCCTCTGAGGATGCTGGCCGCATTGCTCGGCTTATTCCTCTCGGCAAACGCCTTCTCACAGGATATCACTGTGAATGGCTTCGTGAAAGATGCTACCGGCGAACCCGTCATCGGCGCCACCATCTCGGTGGGAGGAAAAGCCGTTGGCGTCACCGATTTCGACGGTAACTTCACCATCAAAGCTCCCAGCGGCGCAGAGATGACGGTGACTTACATCGGATTCCAGAATGTGACCGCTACTGCCGCACCCAACGTAACCATCACCATGCAGGACGACGCCAAGACGCTCGACCAGGTGGTTGTCATCGGATACGGCCGAGCTAAGAAAGACGACCTCACCGGCTCTGTGACAGCCATGAAGCCGGATGACCTCTCAAAGGGTATCACCAACAACGCCAGCGACATGCTCGTGGGTAAGATTGCCGGTGTCGACGTGCAGACGACAGGCGGTACCCCCGGCGCAGGAGCTCAGATACGCATCCGCGGCGGCGCATCGCTCAATGCCAGCAACGACCCTCTCTACGTGGTCGACGGACTGGTGATTGACAACAACACCGCCACCGGTATGAGTAACATCCTCGCCATGATCAACCCGCAGGACATCGAGTCGTTCACCGTCCTCAAGGACGCCTCGGCAGCCGCCATCTACGGTTCGAGAGCCTCCAACGGTGTGATTATCATCACCACCAAGAAAGGCCGCGCAGGCTCTGCCGCCAAGGTGTCGTACAACGGCGACATCACCGTCTCCACCATCCAGAAGAAGTATGAGCTGCTCAATGCCGCTGAATACCGCGACCTGGTGAGCAAGATCGACGGCATCGACGCCGCCATGCTCGGCAACGCCGACACCGACTGGCAGGACGAGATCTTCCGCACGTCGTTCTCCACCAAGCACAGCATCAGCGTGGCTGGCGGTCTGAAGAACATGCCCTACCGCGTGAGCGCAGGCTTCGACAGCGAGAACGGTATCGTGAAGACTTCTTGGATGCGCCGTAGCAACGCCTCGGTCAACCTCGCCCCGTCGCTGCTTGACAAGCACCTCAACTTCAACATCACGGCGAAGTATATGTATGAGAAAGACCGCTACGCCGATGCGGGAGGCGCCGTGGGTGCCGCTGTCACCATCGACCCCTCACGCCCCGTCTACGGCGAAGGCAGCGACTACCAGTGGGTGGGCGGCTATTGGCAGAACCTCATCAATGCCAACAGCTTCAAAGACCCCTCATGGAAGAAGACCACCAACAGCAACGCGGCTCAGAACCCGCTTGCCCTGCTGAAGCAGAAATACACCAAGGCACAGAGCAACGACTTCAGCGGCAACCTGGAGGTGGACTACAAGATCCACGGCTTCGAAGACCTGCATATCCACGGCAGCATCGGCTCACAATACACCGCCACGAAGCAGAACGACGATGTCTCCAACCTCTCCTACTCCAACAACTACTACGGATGGAATGGCCTGACACGCTACTGGAAATACAACATCGTGGGCAATGCCTACGCACAATACCAGCATGAGTTCGGCGCACACAACATCGACATCATGGGAGGCGCCGAGCAGAGCCACTACCACCGCAGCGGCTACAGCTACGGACAGGGCACCGACCCCTATTCGGGCGAGAGCCACAACCCTTCGGTGCGCAAAGAGACCGAATGGGCCACACACAACTCCCTCGTCTCCTACTTCGGACGACTCAACTACACGCTCCTCGAGCGCTACCTCATCACCGCCACCTTCCGCGCCGACGGCTCGTCGAGGTTCGCAGAAGGCCACAAGTGGGGCTACTTCCCCTCGGCTGCCTTCGCATGGAAGATCAACCAGGAGCCTTTCCTGCGCAACGTCAACTGGCTCGATGAACTCAAGCTCCGCCTCGGATGGGGTAAGACAGGACAGCAGAACGGCATCGCCGACTTCTACTACGGCCCGCTCTATGTGCGCGGCAACTCCTACGGCATGTACCCCTTCGGCGACACCTACTACTACACCACAAGGCCCAACGCCTACAACAAGGACCTGACCTGGGAGAAGACCACCACCTCGAACGTGGGTATCGACTTCACAGCTCTCAACGGACGGTTCTCGTTCAACGCCGACGCCTACTACCGTGAGACCACCGACCTGCTCGCGACAGTCAACATCCCCGCAGGCATGAACTTCGGCGACACGATGCTCAAGAACGTCGGCTCGCTCGAGAACTACGGTGTGGAGTTCGCCTTCAACGTCAAGCCCATCGTCACACACGACTTCACTTGGGACCTCAGCTACAACGTGGGATGGAACCACAACGAGATTACCGAACTCGAGGCTGGCGCACAAGACTGGGTGTGGTCGGGAGGCACCATCTCAAGGGGCAACGGCACACGCATACAGAAGAACAAAGTGGGACAGCCCGTCAACTCCTTCTTCGTATACCAGCAGGTGTATGACCAGGCCGGCAAACCCATCGAGGGTGTCTACGTGGACCGCGACGGCAACGGACGCATCGACGACGGCGACCGCTACTACTACAAGTCGCCCGCACCCGTGGTCACCATGGGTCTCACCACCAAGCTCCTCTGGAAGAACTGGGACCTCAGCGCAGCCTTCCACGCTGCTCTCGGCAACTATGTCTACTACGACTTCCTGTCGAGCAAGGCTGCCCTCAGCCCCTCAGGACTCTACTCCAACAGTTCGTTCTCCAACACCACACCTGAGGCTGTCAAACTCGGATTCACCGGCACGACAGGCTCCGGCGACGGCTACTGGCTCAGCGACTACTTCGTGCGCAACGCATCCTATGTGAAATGCACCAACATCACGCTGGGATACACCTTCAAGTCGCTGCTCAGATATCTCGACCAGGACTATTTCAACGGACGCGTCTACTGCACACTGCAGAACCCGTTCATCATCACTGGATACGACGGACTCGACCCCGAGGTGCCGTCGGGCATCGACCGCAATCCCTACCCGCGCCCCATGAGCGTGCAACTCGGACTCAATCTTAACTTCTAACAGGAAAGGAATAGCATCATGAAAAAGATATTCTTACAGACCGCAGCAGCAGGCATCGTCGTCCTCATGGCAGCATCGTGCGCCGACGAGCTCAACATCTCGTCGATCGACCCGAAGAGCTCATCCTCATACGACGCCACCGAACTGCTGGCAAAGCAATACGCCACCCTCGGACTCACCGGACAGGTAGGTCCCACAGGCAACAGCGACATCAGCGGCGACGAGGGTGAGATAGGATTCTACCGCACCACCTTCAATCTGCAGGAGCTCTGCACCGACGAGTGCATCTGGGCCTGGCAGACCGATACCGACATCCCGCAAATCACTAATATCAGATGGACCTCGGCATCCACACGATGCTACTGGGCATACCAGCGTCTGGCCTACGACATCACCCTCTACAACCAGTTCATCAGTGAGCAGGAAGGCAACATGGACGCCAGCACCATCGCTGAGGTGAGATTCCTCCGCGCCTTGCACTACTGGTATTTCCTCGACCTCTTCCACAAGGCTCCCTTCAAACTCAGCTACGACATGGACCAACTGCCGGTGGAGAAAGCCGGAGCCGACCTCTACAACTGGCTCGACCAGGAACTGACCGAGATTGAGGCCATCCTGCCCGCGGCAGGCAGCTACAACAACAGCTCCAACTTCGGACGCGCCGACGCAGGAGCCGCCTACGCCCTCCACGCACGCCTGGCCCTCAACTCCAAAGTCTACACCGACGGAGGAAAAGAGGACTACGACAAGGCCATCGACTACTGCAACAAGATCATCTCCAGCGGTGCCTATGCCCTCTCCACTGCACCCAAGAACGGATACTCCGGCTATGAGCAGGTGTTCATGGGCGACAACGACACCAACCCGCAGGCCATGAAGGAAATCATCTTCCCCATCCGCCAGGACGGCGTCAAGACAGAGGAGCACTCCGGCTCCACCTATCTGGTGAGCAGCATGCGCATCTCGGGAATGCCCTACTCTTTCACCGACAACTACTGGAGCTGCAACTATGCAAGGAAAGCCCTCGTGCAGAAATTCTTCGCCGATCCTGAGAACGACTGCCCATGGGCCACTGCCGATGAGCTCGATGCGTCAGGACTGCCCACAGCTTCTGAGGAGCAGATCAACGCCGCCGACAAGCAGCTCGGTGGAGCCACTGCAGATATCGTCGCTGCCGCCGGAGACGACAGGGCCTTGTTCTACGCAGGTGTAGGCGGCGGCACACGCACCGTCACCTCCAAACAGATCACAGGTTTCCTCAACGGCTTCTCTATCGTGAAATGGCAGAACAGGCACTCCGACAACAGCGCCGTGCACAACAACATGTTTGCCGACACCGACATCCCGCTCTTCCGTCTGGCAGAGGCCTACCTCACACGCGCAGAAGCCCTGTGCAGGAAAGGACAGTTTGAGAGCGCCCTCAACGACATCAACCTGCTCCGCGCCAGAGCACACGCCACACCGTTCTCAGCCATCAGCAAGGCCAACTTCGAGGAGATCCTCATCGACGAATGGTGCCGTGAGTTCTATATGGAAGGACGCCGCCGCTCCGACCTCGTGAGATTCGGTGTCTTCACCTCAAGCCGCTACAACTGGGACTTCAAGGGAGGCGTGGCCACAGGCTCAGGCGTTGACTCGAAATACAACGTCTACCCCATCCCCGACAACGACATCGCCGGCAACCCCAACATGTCGCAGAACCCGGGCTATTAATCACACCGTAGACAACAGAACATTAAAACAGACAGAATCATGAAACATATATTTCGACTGATGTTGCTGCCACTCATGGCGATGCCTCTGCTGCTCACATCATGCGACGAGGACCGCGACAGCAACCCCACGCTCGACCTGAGCCACACGGGAGAGCTCTTCACGCTCAACACGCCGGGACTCGCCGCCAGCAACGTCTACGACCTGGCCAGCGCCGAGTCGCTGAAACTCACATGCTCACAGCCCAACTACGGTGGCGTGCCCTACGCCGTGCGCTACTATGTACAGGCTGCCCTCGACAACTCCTTCGGCACATTCAAGGAGCTCACCACCTCCTATACCTCGGCATTGATGTATGTCGACGCAAGAGAGCTCAACGACTCCATCGTCAAACTCTTCCAGGAGGCCAATCCCGACACCGACTATCCCGACGAGGCAAGAGCTGTCTACCTCAGACTGAGGGCAAAACTCGACGGCACTGACCTCGGAGAGTGCTTCTCCAACGTCATCACACTGCCCAATGTGCTGGCATCCTACAAGGCTCCGCAGGCAGAGTTGCCCACCGAGCTCTTCGTCGTAGGCTCGTCGATACAAGAAGCATGGAGCAGTTGGAAGATCGTGCCGCAGGTCTACGGACTCGAAGGACAATACTACACCATGGTCTACGTGCCCTCTGGCGGTATGCTCAAATGGGGTACCTTCATCAACGACTGGCGCGGATATGACCGTCTCGGAGAAATCAACGACAAGGCTGGCGCCGGCATCAGCGAGAGCTCCGACGGCAACAGCAACCTCGTCTTCGCCAACGGAGGATGGTATGTGCTGCAGTTCACCGGCACCATCGTCGGCGCAAGCATCAAGTTCGACCTCTCCATCTTCCCAGGCGCCGCCTACGTCATCGGCAACGCCGCCGGCGGAAGCTGGACCGACGCCGACGCCGCATGGCAAATGACCGCACCCGCAGACGCCTCCGGACTCTGGACATCACCCGCCTTCACCGCCTCGGGAGAGCTCCGCGCCTACATCAAGGTGCCCGGCATCGACTGGTGGCGCACCGAGTTCACCCTCAACAACGGCGCACTCTACTGGCGACTCGTCGACATCCCCAGCAACTGGGCAGAGAACGTGGGACCTGACTTCTCCGTGAACGTCACTCCCGGACAGAAGCTCTATGTCAACTTCGACTACAACACTGGTGAAGTAAAATAACCTTTAAACTGAAAAATGATGAAAAAGCATTTAGCATACAGCATCGTTGCAGTGGCAAGCCTCGCGCTTGCCGCCTGCAACGGCGACTACGACGACTGGGCAAGCCCACAGTCGTATGACCCCGAAGGCGCCGCCGCTGCCTATGGCGTCACTTTCGCCAACGGACCGGAGGCCAACCTGACCATGCCGGCAAGCAGCAGTGCGAAAATCGTCAGTCTCGCCGCCAACGGCGAGAACGTGGCGGGCTTCACCCTGAAATCGCTGACCGTCAACGGTGAGGCCGTCGAAGCCGAGATTGAAGACAACTTTATCACCGTGGATGCCAACACGCTGCTCAAGAAGGCTGAGACCATCTACCAGTCGAGAGCCGCACAGCCCCGCACATTCGAGGTCGTCTCGAACGTGTCGGTCAACCTCACCACAGGCGACGCCGTGACAGGCGCCACAGGTACCACCTCTGTCACCATCACTCCCTATGCCACTCCTGCCATCGACGCCAAGGGCTACTATCTCCTCGGCAACTTCGCCGGCAACGACTGGAGCTTGGCCACCCCCATCTGGATGAACAGCAACGGCGACGGCACCTTCACCGCAACCGTCAACACCACCAGCGAGGGTGACAACTGGTATAAGTTCTACTGCGGCTCCTTCTACAGCGACAGCGACTGGGATACCGTCAACGCAGGACAGATGGGATGCGAGAACAACGGCGACAACAGCCTGCAGAACTTCCTCGTCTACACCGGCGACCCCGAGTACACCGGAGGCGTGCAGACACCCGTCATCTCCGGACAGGGCACCTTCGAGATTACCCTCGACATGAACAACCTCACCTATAACGTGAAACGCGCCGAGGCACAGTACTACATCGTGGGCAACCTTACCAATCCCACATGGAGCCCCGACGCAGCATGGCGTGTCATGTTCTATGCTGAGGGTGGCAACATCTACAGCTACACCACCACATGGCCGGCTGCCTGGGACCTCAAATTCTGGTCGGCAAAAGACATCGGCAACTGGGATGTGGCTTGGGGAGCCGGCGACGGTGACGGAAGTCCTTCCGGCAACCTCACCAACGAAAGCTCCGGCGCCTTCCAGGCACCCAGCAAAGAGTACTACACGCTCACCATCAACATGAACAACCAGACCTATACGTGGACACGCCTCGACAACCAGACACCTACGGAGTACACCGCTGTGTCACTCATCGGCGACTTCAACGGATGGGGAGGCGACATCGATCTCGAGCAGGAGGTCAACGCACCGCACAACTGGTATGGCAGAGCCACCATCCCGTCCGACGGCGGACTGAAATTCCGTGCCAACCACGACTGGGCCACCAGTTGGGGAACATCGCCCGACGATGAGGGCAAGCCCGTGGGCGACGTCTACTACCTCGGCATCGGAGAGAAGAACATCACCGTGCCCGCTGGCACCTACGACTTCTATCTCAACGACATCACCGGGCGCTGGAGCATCTGCCCAGTGAAATAGAAATCATTCTGCGATATGAAAAAGAGGGCGTGCGGACACGCCCTCTTTCTCGTTTCTGAAACGCAAAAGGCATCATTGACAATAGTCATAAAGGGGATATAAAATAGTTGGTGATGGAATTGAAATAATGACTAGGGAAGAAAACAATCCTCCTGTTTTATAGCGAGTATGATTGACGGATAATTGCCGCCCCTAAGGGTACAGTCTATCCCAGGAACCACGAATAAGCGCCAGTCCACTGGATGCAAACGTTTGCACACTCGCAAGAAAAGGTAAGGCACAATTATCATTGCCATCACAAAAAAAAATAGTATCTTTGAAGCATCAATCCAGACTGCAACCATTATGAAAAAAATCTACACAGTATTATTAAGCTTATTCGTCGCCACCACCCTCATGGCACAGGGTTGGCCGACAAACTATGGCGGAGTGATGCTCCAGGGCTTCTACTGGGACTCCTATGACCTCTCGAGATGGTCATACCTCGAATCGAAGGCCGGACAGATGGAAGGTTATTTCGACCTCGTATGGATTCCCCAAAGCGCACGGGCAGCCGCAGAGACCTCCATGGGGTATGATCCCCTCTACTGGTTCACCAACTACAACAGTTCGTTCGGCAACGAGCAGCAGTTGCGCTCAATGATCAACACCTTCAAGCAGAAAGGCATCGGCACCATCGCCGACGTCGTGGTCAACCACCGCGGCAACGCCACCAACTGGGTGGACTTCCCCGCCGAGACCTACAACGGGGTCACCTACCAGTTGCAAGCGACCGACATCGTGCGCAACGACGACAACGGAGCCACACGCACATGGGCCGAAGCCAACGGCTACTCGCTGAGCAGCAACAACGACTCCGGAGAAGGATGGGACGGCATGCGCGACCTCGACCACCTGAGCGCCAACGTGCAGGCAAATGTCAAAGCCTACCTCTCGATGCTGCTCAATGACTTCGGATACGCCGGTTTCCGCTATGACATGGTGAAAGGCTACTCCGCCTACTTCACCGGCCTCTACAACGCCGCCTCGCAACCCACCTACTCTGTGGGCGAATATTGGGACGGCAACCCCGCCAGCGTCATCGCATGGATAGAGGGCACCAAGACCGACGGAGCCGTGCAGAGCGCCGCCTTCGACTTCCCCTTCCGCTATACCGTGCGCGACGCCATCAACAACAGCGACTGGACACGGCTGGCCAACAACAGCATCGTCAGCTCGCCCGACTACCGCCGCTATGCCATCACCTTCGTGGAGAACCACGACACCGAGCGCCGCGCCAATGCCGCACAGGACCCCATCCGCACCGACACGCTGGCGGCCAACGCCTTCCTGCTGGCCATGCCCGGCACCCCCTGCGTCTTCTACAAGCACTATCTGGCACGGCCCAATGAGATCAAGGCGATGATCGACGCCCGCAAGACCGCAGGCATCACCAACGTCAGCAACTACACCAACATGAAGTCGGAGAAAGGTTGCTTTGCCAACGCCGTACAGGGCAGCAACGGACGGCTCCTCGTCGTCGTGGGCAACAGCATGGGCTATATGCCCTCTTCGTCGGAATATGCTGAGGTGCTCTCAGGCACGAAATACAAGTACTATCTCTCGCGCGACAATGAGTGCGTGTGGGCAGACCAGCCCTCCGGCGAATACAACGGCAGAGTCAACGTGAAGCTCACCGCCATCTCGCAGACGGCCGGAGCATCCATCGTCTATACCCTCGACGGCAGCGAGCCCACCGCCAGCAGCACCGCAGTGGCCAGCGGCTCCACCATCACCATCACCGACGACTGCATCCTGCGCGCCGCACTCCTCGTCGGAGGCAGCATGGGCAAAGCCATCACCCGCCACTATACTTTCAACAAATTCGAGCCCTACGACATCACCGTCTACTGCAACGGCGACCAAGTGGGTTGGAACGGCTATATCAACTTCTGGACATGGGGCGGCGACGGCACCCACACACCGGTCAACAGCTCATGGCCCGGCGACAAAGTGACCACATCCACCGTCATCGACGGGAAGACATGGTACTACAAGACCTTCCGCATCAACAGCGAGGAAGACTATGTCAACTTCGTCTTCAGCACCGGCAGCGGCTCGCCCCAGACCGTAGACATCAACAGCATCAACGCCGACACCTTCTTCGAGGTCTCCACACAGCAGGAGGGCGGCAAATACCTGGTCAACACCGTGCAGACAGGCATCAGAGACATTCCTGCCGACACGGCTGACGATGACGCCGTCTACACCCTCGACGGACGGAGAGTGAGCATGCCTGCCTCAAGACAGCTCCAAGACCTGCCACGAGGCATCTATATCACGCGGCATCGCAAAGTGATGGTAAAATAAAGATAAAAAACAGCAAAAAATTTTGCTTTTCACAAGGCATTCACTATCTTTGCCAACAAATTACGCAGAGAAAGAAGGAAATGTCTAACCTATAAGTCAAAAAAATGAAGAAATCGTTCCTATTCGTATGTTCGCTGCTGGCTGTCGTCGCCATGACATTCACCAGCTGCAAAGACACCGCTGCCCTCAAAGCAGCAGTAGATGAAGCCGCTAAGTCGTGCCCCATCGCGCTCGACAACCTCGGAGAAGCCACCTCTGTCGCTTTCGGCGACAACAGCGTCGACTTCAGCCTCAAACCCCTCCAGGCACTCGTCGAGGGCGACAAAATAGACAAGTCGCTCATCGCACGCTACCTCGCTCTTGAACTGCAACGCAAGAACCCCGACCTTGTGCAACTGATGGTCGACGGTGAATTCGGCGTCAAATGCAATCTCGAAGGCGACGAGGAGCCCATTCTCATCGCTGCCGACGAACTCAAGAAATTCAGCGGTGAGTTCATCGCCGCAGGCGGCAAAGTGGCTCCTATCCTCCTGCCCCTCTTCAACCAGCAGCTCAGCGCCAAGTTCCCCCTCGAGATCGGTGAGGGACTCTCCATCAACAAGGTGAAGGTGGTGGACGGCGTGGAGACCTTCTTCGTCAACATCGATGAGTCGAAAGTGAAATTCGACGCCGTGAGAGAGAAGATTGTCGACATCGCCCGCAAAGTGGAGGCCGCCAAAGAAGTGAAGAAAGAACTGGTAGAGGAGAAAATCAAGTTGGCCAACGTCAACATGTCGCTGCTCCTCCCCCTGCTCCAGGAACTTAACTACAGCACCATGTTCCGCTTCTCCAACAAGTCGGGCAGCGAGACCTATATGGAAATCACCTCTGAGGAGATTCAGAAATACCTCGCTCCTGCCGAGGAAGAGCAGAAAGAAGGATAATACGCGGTCTCACCGCATCAACCTATCTCAAGAGGGTGTGGCAGCAGCTCATGACGCATGCCATACCCTCTTGAAGTGAAAACAGCCAACAACAAAATCAACCTCTACTTCAACACAAGTAGGTGATCAAAAAGACCTATGAGAAAACTACTTATACTTCTCCTGTGTGCTCTGGCGCTGAATGCCACCGCACAAAACAAATACGTGGGGGGCGACATCTCGCTGCTCACCTCATACATCGACCATGGAGCCAAATACTACGACGCCGACGGCAATCCCATCGGCCAGCCCCTCGCCTATTTCGGTGAGCAAGGGCTCAACGCGATGCGCGTGCGGCTCTTCGTCAATCCCGAGAATGCCTCCGCCAGCCATAAAGGAGAAGGCGTGGTGCAAGACGTGGCCTACGTCAAACGCTTAGGCAAGATGATCAAAGACGCCGGCATGGCCTTCATGCTCGATTTCCACTACTCCGACACCTGGGCCGACCCCGCCAAGCAGTGGACGCCGTCGGCATGGGCCGGACTCAACGACAACGAGCTCAACAGCCGCATCTACAGTTATACCAAGGAGGTGCTGCATGAGTTGAAAGAAGCCGGAGCGACGCCCGACTTCATCCAGACAGGCAACGAGATCAGCTATGGCATGCTCTGGGGACTCTCCACCGACAACGCATCGCAACTGAAGAAATGCCATCCCAACAGCGACACCAACTGGACACGGTTCTCGCTCCTGCTCAAAAACGCCATCAACGCCTGCCGCGAGGAATGCCCCGCCGCACAGGTCATCATACACACTGAGCGCGTGGCGCAACCCGACATCCTGCAGGCTTTCTACGACAAGATGAAGAAGTATGAGGTGGACTACGACATCATCGGACTCTCCTACTACTCCTATTACCATGGCAACCTCAACGCGCTCAACAACGCGCTCAACAGGTTGGAGAACAGTTTCCCCGAAAAGAAAATCATGCTCGTGGAAGTGGGATACTACCACGACTGGCAGCCAAACAATGTCACCCACGACCTCTCTGCCTCCTACCCCATCAACGGAGAGGGACAGAAGGCCTTCACCGAAGCCCTCATCGACACCGCCAACAAGCATGCCAACGTCAACGGACTCTTCTGGTGGTGGATGGAAGCCAACGAGTTTGGACTTGACTGGAACACCAAACGAGTGACCGACGGATGGTACAACGCCGGACTCTTCGACAACCAGACCGGGCGCGCCGAACCTGCCCTGTATGTGCTCAAAAATTTCCTGAAAGAGAGCGCAGGCATACACGAGGCAACAAGATTGGGGACATCCCACGGAAGCGTCTACACCACCGACGGGCGCAAAGTGAGCAAGGGGCAGTTGCCCAAAGGCATCTATATCGTCGACGGAAAGAAGATGGTAAGACCTTGACGCCTACACGACAATATAGGCAGGACTATTGCCGATGTTGGATGATGGTGCAGGAATGGGCCTTAGCATCCTTATCGTAGTTGATGCCCACGAGAAGGAGGTTGTCAGCATACTGTGCCACTTTAGCAGGGTATTGCTTACGGAGGATCTGGTCGATGGCGGAGTCGGCGTCCCTATTGTACTTCAACTCTAAGACAATAGCAGGGGAATCCACATTCTTGCGGGGAATGAGCACCAAGTCGGCAAAGCCCTTACCCGATGCTAATTCGCGATGAACGATATAGTTGTTGCGGGCTGAGAAATAGGCGATGGAGAGCACGCAAGCCAATGAGTTCTCATTGTTGTAAGAGAGGATGCTTGTGTGCTCGTCGTGGGCGGCGTCCACACCACGTGCCACCGCCTCGCTGTCGCCGTCGAGGGTGGCCTGAAGCAGATCCTCCGATTGCTGAAGCGCCTTGACAACGTTGGTCCAATCGGTGCTCTCCACAGCGTTTTCCATCTCGCCCGCCACCTCATAATTGGGAATGTAGCACTCGTCCGTGCGCCAGTCGTAACTGAGATAGCCCAGGTGGATGAGCACGGTGAGCACATCGTCGCGGCTCCGGATGACCGACATGTCGTTCTGAAACTTGGTGGTCTTTACCTTCACCCTTCCTCCTGCCAGCATACGGATGATATCATCCTTCAACCCTTCGAAGTTCATCTGGATGTAATTGGCCACGGCATCAAAAGCGCCCGTTGAGGCCCAGTAACTCTTGCAGCGGTTTCGGCTGACTGCTTGCATCACCGAGTTGGGGTTGAACATGGAGGTCTCACTGCCAATCCGATAACCGTCATACCATTTCTCCAGTTCGTCGAAATCCTCTTTGTGCTTTGCGGCCAGTGCCCTCACCTCGTCCTTCGTGAACCCAAAATATTGAGCCATCTTGCCTGGCTCCACCATTGAGTATTCGATGAAATTGTTCAAAGCCGACTCTGTCTTGTATTTCTTCACAGGAAGGATGCCGGTCATATAGACACCGGCGAAAACCTTTGATGTGAGGGCTCCCTTAAACATACGGCGCAGCCAATTGACATATCGGTCCATGGCTCCTGTGCCTGACTTGAATTCACGGCAGATGGCATCCCATTCGTCGATGATAAAGACAAACCGCTCGCCCATGGTCTCGGAGACGCGGATGAGCAGAGCCATCAGGTCGTCGTCCTCCTCTTCCTCTTGACCAGGGTAGGCTTTCAAAATGTCTGCCCGCAGTGCCGCATCGATTTTTCCCACGATGTCGTCGTCTTTGTAACGTGTGACAAAGTCGGATATGTCCAGATAAATCACAGGATACTTGTTGAGGTGCTCCTCAAACGAGGGATGTGCGGCGATTTCCAAGTCAGTGAACAGACTGCGGGAGTCAACGGAGCGGTCGTAGTAGGCGCAGAGCATCTTTGCCGCCATCGACTTGCCGAAACGGCGGCAACGGGTGACGCAACTACAGCTTTGCTCGGTGAAAAGTGTCTTGTTGACGATGGCTATCAGCCCGGATTTGTCTACATATTCGCTGTTGCGGGCTCTTTGGAATCCTTCGTTCCCTATGTTGATGTACGTTCCCATGATTGTGTGGCTTTCTATTCCAATAGCAAAAGATAACGCCCGTCTGTTGCCGACTCAGATTTTGTCAATCTTCAATGTCTGGTCGCAATAGTCAATCACAGCGGGGCGGTGAGTGATGAAAATCACCGTCTTGTCTTGTTTCTCAAGGATGTTCTGCAGCAAATTGCGCTCTGTGTCAGGGTCGAGGGCACTGGTGGCCTCGTCGAAGAGCATGATCTGACGGTCGCGCAGCAGCGCGCGGGCAATGGCGATACGCTGTGCCTGTCCCTCACTCAGTCCGCCGCCCGACTCCGAGCACACGGTATTGAGGCCCTCGGGCAAGTCTTTGACGAAGTCGGCACAACTCACATGGAGTGCCTCAAACATTTCCTCGTCGGTGGCGTCCAGTTTGCCCAACTTGAGGTTGTCGCGTATAGTGCCGCTGAGCAACGTGTTGCCCTGGGGCACGAAGACGAAGTTGCAACGCATCAGCGGCGACAGCGGCTTCGACACATGACTGTTGTAGATCTCGACCTGCCCCTGCTGAGGTTTCATCAGTGCCAAGATCATTCTCACCAGCGTGGTCTTGCCCGCACCTGTCTCACCGAGAATCGCCGTGCAACTGCCCGGATAGAAGTCAAAGGAGAGGTCATCAATCACTTTGCCGCCTTCCTCATAGGCGTAGGTGACGTGATGGAGACGGATGCCGCAGGGGCCTTTCACATAGACAGGTTTGCCCTGCTCCTCGAGCGGGTTCTCCTCCAGTTCCATCAGTCGCTCGGCGGCGGTGAACACCGACACAAACTGCGGCACGAGGTGAGTGAGGTTCTTAGCCGGTCCCTGCACACGGTTGACAAGTTGCAGGAAAGCCGTCATGCCGCCGAAAGTGAGCGTGCCGTGTGACAGACGGATAGCGCTCCACAGGAAAGCGATGAGATAGCCCAGCGAGAAGCCGAAGTTGAGGATGAAGTTGGCGATGACCGAAAACCAGGTGCGCTTCACCACATTCTGCCGCAGCTCACTCTGCGTGAGCTCCAGTTTGTCAACCATGGCATCGTCGCCCTCCATGATCTTCACCAGCATGCGGTTCTGTATCGTCTCCGTCAGCACACTCTGCACCTTCGAGTCCGACTTCCTCACTTCCCGTGAGAGGTCGCGCATCTTCTTGATATAGATTCTGCTGAGGATGGCCACCATCGGCACCATGATGACGATGATGAGCGAGAGCGCCTTGTCGAGCGAATAAAGATAGATGAAGGCGCCCACGAAGAGCGTGGCGGTAGACACTGAGCTGGGCATCACCTCGGTGAGGAAGTTAATCACATGGTTGACGTCCATCTCCAGACGGTTGATGATATCTCCGCTGTGGCGCTTCTCCTTGCTGTGCCACTCCGACCTGAGAATGCGGTCGAGCATGCGCTGCTGCATCCTGTTCTGCGCACGGATGCCGAGGATGTTCTTGATCCACACGCTCGAGATGCTGAGAGCGAAATTGGCGAGCACCAACAGTCCCATGAGCCCCACGGCAAGATAGATAGACCCCGGCTTCACATGCGAGGCGATATCGATGGCGTTCTGTATGGCCCACACCGCACAGAGGCTCACCACCACGGAGATGAGCCCTATCGACGCATTGAGGAACGCCTGGAAGCGGTTGCCGCGCCATGCGTCCCAAAGCCATGCCAAAATCTGCTTTGAGCTGTATTTGCTCTCTGGAGGCGAGAGATATCTCTTAATCTTCTTTATTATTCCCATAGCTATCTTGTATCAGCACCCCACATCATCTTCTCACGCAGGGTGTGGAAATACTTCTGGCTGTGACGCTTGATGATATTCACACGGTAAGGAGCCTTGCGGATGATGAGCGACGTGCCCTCCTCGCATTTCTCCGAACGGCCGTCGATGGCCACCAGGAAATTGTGGCTGCGGCTCTCCACGCTCAGCCTGACCTCCACATCGTCGGGCAGCACTATCGGACGGATGTTGAGACTGTGGGGAGCCACCGGAGACAGGCAGAGCACCCCCGACTGCGGAGCGATGATTGGTCCGCCGTTGGACAGCGAGTAGGCGGTGCTGCCGGTGGGCGTCGACACAATCAGTCCGTCGGCCTGGTAGGTCACTAAGTGCTCACCGTTGATATGGGTGCGGATACTGATCATCGACGCATTGTCACGCTTGAGCACCGCGATGTCGTTGAGCGCGGTCGGGCAGCCAATGATGCTGCTCTTGCCCTCGGCAGTCACCGTGATGACGGCATGCTCATCCAACTTGTAGTCGCCACGATAGATGGCCGTGAGCGACTGCTCTATCTCTGCCGGACCTACGTCGGCAAGGAATCCCAACCGGCCCATATTGATGCCCACAATGGGACAGCCCTTGTCGCCCACACGGCTGGCAGCCTTGAGAAACGTGCCGTCGCCACCCATTGAGATGACATAGTCGGCCATGAAGTCATCACCGTCGAATGTCCCGTCGACAGCCACGTCGAGATGCAGGTCACCGGTGAGGAAATCATAAAACTCCCTGTCGATATATACCTCGGCCTTGCGCTCCGACAAAAACGAGAGCACCTTCTGTATCGATACCGATTTCTTTGCCTGGTAGATGTTGCCGAAAATGGCAAACCTCAGTTTCTTTGATGACTTTGACTCTTCCATCTTTTCCCGTGGTTGGCTATCATGACGAATACTAAAAGAAAGTGCAAAAATAAACTATTTTGATGAAAAATGAGCATAATGCACTCAAAAATGCTTTTTTTTACCTAAATTTGCATGTCTTTTCTGTTGACAAATCTTCAAAAAGCATCATAAAAACATCACAAGCAAATGTCTAAGATATACACATTTCTCGCCGACGGCTTCGAAGAGATTGAAGCCCTCGCACCTGTTGACATCCTGAGAAGAGCCAACCACGAGGTAGTGACAGTGAGCATCAACGGCACCCTTTGGGTGCAGTCGTCGCACGGGGTGACCGTCAAGGCCGACACCACCATCGAAGAGGCCGACACCACCGACGCCGACATGCTGCTGCTGCCCGGAGGGATGCCGGGAGCCACCCATCTCAACCAGCACGAAGGCGTGAGAAAGGCACTCCTCGACCACGACGCCAGCGGCAAACTGATAGGCGCCATCTGCGCCGCGCCCATGGTGCTCGGCACCCTGGGACTGCTCAAAGGACGCCGCGCCACCTGCGCCCCCGGCTTTGAGACTTATCTCGAGGGAGCCACCTACACCGGCGAATTGGTGACCACCGACGGACGCTTCACCACCGGTTCGGGAGCCGCCGCCTCGCTCACCTATGCCTACACGCTCCTGGCGCAACTCAGCGACGCCACCACCGTGAGTACTCTCCAGAAAAAAATGGAATACCTGCACCTGAGGGACACGCTGAGAGGCTGAGGGAGAATGAGATAAAGAGAGACAAAGAACCCGCCCTTTCCACCGCGACAGATGGACCTCCTGAGCCAAGACATCATGTACGCCCCCGGCGTCGGGCCCAAGCGCAAAGAACTGCTGAGCAAAGAACTCGGCATCGAGACGTTC
>CADBLU010000235.1 GCA_902795605.1 uncultured Prevotellaceae bacterium
TCGCCCCGGCGTGGCATCTACATCTGCGACGGGCGGAAGTTTCTAGTGAAATAGGGACTTTTCCTGACCATTCGAAACACATGACCGTGCCCCACTACATGTTATGACATGAGAAGCAATCATAGAAAACAAGAAATCTCATCCATTTGCATCTGTTTTGTTTTGTTTTTTGTGTCAACCTACGCAGAAATCGGATTTTTTATCTAATTTTGCACCGACTTTTCATCTAAAGAGGAAACAACAATTCAGATATGGAAAAATTAAGAAAATGCCTGCCCGACCTGATAGCGGTCATCGTCTTCGCACTGATTTCATTCGCCTATTTCTTTCCTGCCGACATAGAGGGGCGCATCCTCTATCAGCACGACACCTCGGCCGGCCGTGGAGCCGGTCAGGAAGCACTGGAGTATTTCCAGAAGACAGGTGAGCGCACACGCTGGACCAATTCCACCTTTGGCGGCATGCCTACTTATCAGACCTCGCCGTCGTACAGCAGTACCGACGGTCTCACTCAGGTGATCAAGGCCTACCATCTGTGGCTGCCCGACAACGTGTGGTATGTGTTTGTCTATCTCCTGGGCTTCTACATCCTCCTCAGAGCATTGAAGTTCCGGCAGTCGCTATCGGTCTTGGGAGCCATCATGTGGGCGTTTTCAAGCTATTTCTTCATCATCATCGCCGCAGGGCATATATGGAAAGTGTGGGCGTTGGCCTACCTGCCACCTATGATAGCCGGCGTGGTGCTTGCTTACAGGGGCAACTATTTCTGGGGTTTTGTGCTGACGGCGGTCTTCGCCGCCTTTGAGGTGAATGCCAACCATGTGCAGATGACCTATTATTATTTGTTCATCATCGCGTTTATGATTGTGGCGTTCCTCGTCGAGGCCATCCAGAAGAAACAGATGGCCCGTTTCGCCAAGGCCTCTCTCGTCTGTCTTGTGGCGGCCGCTATCGGTATCTGCATCAATATCTCCAATCTCTATCACACATGGGAGTATTCCAAGGAGACTATGCGTGGCAAGAGTGAATTGGTGAAAGCCGACAGCCAGAACCAGACCGACAGCGGACTGGAGCGCGACTATATCACTCAGTGGAGCTACGGCATCGGCGAGACCTGGACGCTCCTCATCCCCAACACGAAGGGTGGCGCCTCCGTCCCTCTGGCTGCCAATGAGAGCGCCATGAAGAAGGCCAATCCCCAATACTATAATATCTACGGGCAGATAGGACAATATTGGGGTGAGCAGCCGGGCACCAGTGGGCCCGTGTATGTGGGAGCCCTGGTCGTGCTGCTGTTCGTCCTCGGCCTTTTCATCGTGAAAGGCCCGATGAAATGGGCGTTGCTGGCAGTGACCATCCTGTCGATATTGCTTTCGTGGGGCAAGAACTTCATGGGGCTGACCGACCTTTTCATCGACCATTTCCCCATGTATTCCAAATTCCGCACCGTGGCCTCTATCCTGGTGATCGCGGAGTTTGCCATCCCCTTGTTGGCCATGCTGGCGCTGAAGAAGATCACCGACTCTCCCGAGGTATTGAAGAAAAACATCAAATACCTCTACGTCAGTCTGGCGCTCACGGGAGGAGCATGTCTGCTCTTTGCCCTTTTCCCCACGCTGTTCTTCTCCGATTTCGTCTCCTCTACCGAGATGCAGGCACTCAGCCAGTTCCCCGCCGACCAACTTAATCCACTGCTGGACAATCTGCGTGAGGTGAGAAGGGGGATTTTCACTGCCGACTGCTGGCGCTCGCTCTTCGTCATCCTTGCCGGCATCGTGGTGCTCCTTTGCTATCAAGCCAAAAAGATGAAAGCGTTATACATGGTGCTGGCACTCTCGGCCATCTGTCTGATTGACATGTGGACCGTCAACAAGCGCTATCTATATGACGATATGTTCGTCCCGAAGACGGTCAAGGAACTGCCCCAGCAGATGACAGAGACCGACAATGCCATCCTGCAAGACAAGTCGCTCGACTACAGGGTGCTCAATTTCGCTTCCAACACCTTCAACGAGAACGAGACCTCGTATTATCATAAGAGTGTGGGTGGTTATCATGCCGCCAAGCTCCGCCGCTACCAGGAGATGATAGAGGCCTATATCAGTCCTGAGATGCAGAAGGCCATGCAGGCCATTTACGAGTCGGGAGGCGACATGGGCAGTGTCGACGGCGACAGCATCTTCCCCGTCATCAACATGCTCAACACCAAGTATTTCATCCTTCCCCTGCAGGAAGGAAAGACCGCTCCGCTGCTCAATCCCTATTCCTATGGAAACGCCTGGTATGTGGACAAGGTGGAGTATGTGGCAAATGCCAACGAGGAAATCGACGGAGTGGGGAAGTGTGACTTGAGGAAGGCCGCAGTGGCCGACCAAGCGTTCCGCGATGTCCTGGGAGAGAGCAATCCCCAGGATTCCACCTCCCGCGTGACCATCACCAGCTATGAGCCCAACCGGCTGACCTATACGGCAGAGTCGAGCAACGGCGGCGTGGTGGTGTTCTCTGAGATCTATTATCCCGACTGGACGGCCACTGTCGACGGTGCTCCCGTGGAGATAGGGCGAGTGAACTATATCCTGCGTGCCATCCGTCTGACCCCGGGAAAGCACGAGGTGGTGCTCGATTTCCATCCCGCCTCTGTCGGCAAGACCGAGACCGTGGCCTATGTGGCCGGAGGGCTCCTGCTGCTTTTCATCCTTGCCGGAGGCTGGATGGAGTGGCGTAGAAACAAAACCAATGTCGACAATTCCAAGTCATGAAAAAGTTGCTTTCTCTTCCTCCCAATCTTGTCGACAGTTTCCACGAGATCACAGGCTACGGCCGTGAGGAGTGGTTCTGCTCGCACGACCCCGTCAACCATCAGTTGGGCAGCGGAGGTGGCTCAGCATGGTTGCTGAGGCAGTGCTATGAGGAGGAGAAACGCACGGAGCCGTTTGACCAATGGCTGTCGTCGGAGCGACGCATCCTCCTCCATGCGGGAGGGCAGAGCCGCCGCCTGCCGTCGTATGCCCCTTCGGGCAAAGTGCTCACCCCCATCCCCGTCATCAGGTGGGAGAGGGGACAGCGGCTCTCACAAGATCTCTTGTCGCTTCAGATGCCCCTGTATGAGCAGATGATGGAAATGGCGCCCGACCATCTGCACACGATGATTGTCAGCGGCGATGTGCTCATCAGGTCTACAAGGCCGCTGCCTCCCGTTCCCACGGCCGATGTCGTCTGCTACGGCTTGTGGCTCAACGACGAGATAGCCACGGCGCATGGCGTCTTTGTCGAAGACCGCCGCTCTTCCTCCACGTTGAAGATGATGGTGCAGAAACCCAGTCCTGCCCAGTTGGCCGACCTGAGAAAAGACCACTTCTATCTGGTGGACATCGGGGTGTGGCTGTTGAGCGACAAGGCCGTGGACATCCTCATGAAGCGCAGCA
>CADBLU010000236.1 GCA_902795605.1 uncultured Prevotellaceae bacterium
ACGTAACTTTAGTCTCTGCAAAGTTCAGAACGCCATAAACATTTTCACCTCTTTCAGTGACATAGTAATTTTCAGAGCAAAGTGTTAATGCACCATTGTTTTCTATCGTCCAATGCTTGTGACTTGCAGCCTGCTCATCTATTTGCTTTTCGATGCTGTCAACATTATTGTTTGTCCTGTTTCCACACGACTCAAGACAAGTAACTAATGCTAAAAAAATACCTGCAAGAGTTATACCATTAATAACTGTTTTAAACATAACGCTATAAGTTTTTTAGGCATCTGTGACCCTGCGATGCTGGTTGATATTATGTTTGGGTGGCATAAAAGAAAAGCGGAGTCACCATTTGCCTAAACTGCCATGTGGGGCTTGGACTCCCTTGCTACACAGAATAGGAAAGATTACTCCGCTTGGCAGTATATCGTATAGTAACGATAAACACACCAAGAGAGCGTTTCCCACTTTCTGATGTAGCAATAGGCTTAAGCCTACAAGTGAAGTGTCCAAGTTCACATGTTCAGAAAAGCGAAAATGCGCTATCTAATATGTCTGCAAAGCCTATTAAGGCAATTTGCATGACAAAGATAATCATTTTTTTGACATAAATCTATTTTTCAATGAGTATTTTTTTATTTTGAGGCTGTTTTTATTCTTTAAAGCCTACTGGAAACCTCAAAGCCAACTCAATATAACCTTTTAGATTAGACTGATACCAAAAAACAAGTGTGTGAATAACTCTACAAAAGATTAAAATAATACAAGTTGTAGATTGATACACTATGCAAGCAAATTGTGAATGATTATCACTTGTATATCGTTGTGCGGACTTGGTTGAATTGTTAACGAATCATGATTTTCCACCATCATCACATTCCCCTATGGTTCCTGGGATGTTCGACGATCGGAGTCGTCGACCCCTAAGGTGCACACACGTGGGCTTGAACAGAGGACTTCACATCTGGGGTAAGAGGATTTGGTGAGCACACAAGAGCAAGAGGCCTGTGCTCACATAGGGGGCGACGATTCCTATCGTCGCGTATATGAGTAAGTGGTTGTAAGCACATCCTCTTCCATGAAAAATCCCGGATGTCCACTAAAGGGTATCCGGGATTTCAACATATAGTTGTGGCAGAAATCTTTCATGTCACATAGGAATAGTCGTAAGAATCATAATAGTCGGGCTACTGGGCGAGCCAGATAGCATGCCGGGCGGTCGAGCGGTGGTGTGCAGCCGAGCGATGGTGCAGTCGGCAGGTGGTGTGCAACCGTGCGGTGGTGCAGCCGGCAGGTGGTGCCGCATCAGAGGTGGTTGAGGAGCACCTCCGATTTTTTGCTGCATCTCACCTTACGGATGCTGCGCTCCCTGATCTGTCGCGCACGCTCGCGGGTGATGCCGATCTCCTCGGCGATGTCCTCGAGGCTTCTGCCGGGGCATCCGATGCCGAAGCTCTGTTTTACGATATAGAGCTCCTTCTTGGTGAGGATGCTCCGCAGCACACGGTCGAGGTCGTCGCGCATCGACTCCTCGTCGACGATGGTGTCGGCGGCGTAGTCGTTGTCGGCAGTGAGTGTGTCGCTGATGGTGGTTGTCTCATCATCGCTGAAGGGAGCGTCGATGCTGGAGTGATGGCTGCTGATGCCCATGGCCTGCTCGATTTTCTCGGAGTCCATGCCAGTGATCTCGCTCAGTTCCTCGGCCGAGGGTTTTCTCTGATGTTCCTGCTCAAACTCTCTGATGGCAGCATTGACCTTGCTCTTGATGCCCGTCTGGTTGAGTGGCACGCGGACGAGGGTGCTGCTGTCGCTGATGGCCTGCATGATGCTCTGGCGGATCCACCACACGGCATAGGAGATGAACTTGAATCCTCTTGTCTCGTCATATCTCTCGGCGGCTCGGATGAGTCCGATATTGCCCTCGTTGATAAGGTCGGAGAGAGGCAGTCCGTAGCGCTGGTATTGCTTGGCCACGGAAACGACGAATCTGAGGTTGGAGTTGATCAGGTCTCTTTTGGCCTTCTCGCCCTCTTTTCCACCGCGGCGGATGATTTGAGCCAGTTCCACCTCTCTCTCTGCGGTGATGAGGGGGAAGTGACCGATCTCGACCAGGTATTTCTCGAGTGCCTCTTCTGAACGGCTTGTGATACTCTCAATAATTTTCAGCTGTCTCATTTGTGTTATTTATTTTAGGTGGGTTATCCCACAGTGATACCTCTTTTTACGCTTTGTTCTATTGAAGAGAGTGAAGAAAAACCGCAAAACTATCATTTTGGGTCATATTTTTTTTAAAAAGTTGCATCTTCCCCTATAGCGGCCACTTTTTGCGGCTCTGTAAAGCCCCGTATCGGATTTTTTTTGTTATTTTGCAAACCAGAATTCAATGCAAACGAACTACTATGGTATACAATGAACTCGGGAGGACCGGCATGAAGGTCTCCCATCTCAGTTTCGGAGCCTCCTCACTCGGAGGGGTGTTCCACGGAGTGCGCGAGGACGAAGGCATCCGCGCCGTCAACGTGGCCATCGACAATGGCATCAACTTCATCGACGTGTCGCCCTACTACGGTCATCTGAAGGCCGAGACAGTGCTGGGCAAAGCCCTGCGCGACATTCCCCGCGACAAGTATTTCCTCTCTACCAAGGTGGGGCGCTACGGCAAGGACGGCGTCAACACCTGGGACTACTCGGCCGAGCGTGCCACAGCCAGCGTGTATGAGAGCATGGAGCGCCTGCATGTGGACTATATCGACCTCATCAACGTGCACGACGTGGAGTTTGCCGACCTCCGTCAGGTGGTGGAGGAGACGCTGCCCGCCCTTGTGGCACTCCGCCGCAAGGGAGTGGTGGGCCATGTGGGCATCACCGACCTGCAGCCTGAGAACCTGAAATGGGTGATTGAGCATGCCGAGGAGGGGTCGGTGGAGAGTGTGCTCTGCTTCTGCCACTACTGTCTCAACGACGACATGCTGCTCGACTATCTCGACTTCTTCGAGGAGCGGGGCATCGGTGTGATCAACGCCTCGCCGCTGTCGATGGGTCTGCTCTCGCAGCGTGGCGCTCCCGACTGGCATCCTGCCCCGGAGTCGCTGCAGGAGGCCTGCCGCCGTGCCGCCGCCTACTGCCAGGAGCAGGGCTATCCCATCGAGCGCCTTGCCATGCAGTATTCCACGGGTCTCAACCCGCGCATCGCCACGACACTCTTCAGCAGTGCCAACCCTGCTAATGTGCTGCGCAACATCGAGTATGTGAGTGAGCCTGCCGACCCGTCGCTCGTGGCTGAGGTGCGCCGCATCATCGGCGACCAGATGCGTGTGAGATGGAAGAACAGTTGACCGTAGGCGTCTGTCGTTTTTCATATTCTAACAAGACAAAAAGACATAGAAATCAATGAAGGCAATCAAGATTTTGGCCGAAAGGAAGATGGCCATCTGCGAGATGGAAGAGCCGGTGCTGGGTGCCGGTGAGGTGCTCCTGCGACTGGAGTATGTAGGTTTTTGCGGTTCCGACCTCAACACCTATCTGGGCAAGAACCCGATGGTGCGCATGCCGGTCATCCCCGGACATGAGGTGGGGGCCGTAGTGGAGCGCGTGGGTGCCGACGTGCCCGAGGGCCTGAAGCCCGGCATGGTGGTCACCGTCAACCCCTATACCAACTGCGGCAAGTGCGCCTCATGCCGCAACGGACGCGTGAACGCCTGTGAGCACAATGAGACGCTGGGCGTGCAGCGCGACGGCGCTATGCGCCAGTATATCACACTGCCCTGGGAGAAGGTCATCCCCGCCGGACGGCTCACTCCCCGCACGTGTGCGTTGATCGAACCGATGAGCGTGGGCTTCCATGCCGTGTCGCGGGCACAGGTCACCGACATCGACGTGGTGCTGGTCATCGGCTGCGGCATGGTGGGCATGGGTGCCGTGGTGCGCAGTGTGCAGCGCGGCGCCACCGTGGTGGCCGCCGATATCGACGACGACAAGTTGGCGCTGGCCCGTGAGATGGGCGCTGGCTACACCATCAACACCCTGACCGAGGATGTGCATGCCCGCCTGCAGGAGATCACCGCCGGTTTCGGCCCTGATGTGGTGATAGAGGCCGTGGGCAGTTCTGTGACCTATCAGATGGCCGTCAACGAGGTGGCCTTCACCGGCCGCACGGTGTGCATCGGCTATGCCAAGAGCGAGGTGTCGTTTCAGACGAAGTATTTCGTGCAGAAGGAGCTCGACATCCGCGGCTCGCGCAATGCGCAGCCTTCCGACTTCCGCGCCGTCATCCACTATCTGGAGCGCGGCACCTGCCCTGTGGACGCGCTCATCTCGCGCGTGGTGACTCCCGAGGAGGCACCTGCCGCCATGCAGCAGTGGTCGGAACAGCCCGGACGTGTGTTCCGCATCCTGGTAGAGATGCAGAAGTGACGTGTGAGATGAAAGGAGAGAACAACGAGCCGCTGTCTGACTTCAGACGGCGGCTTTTTACTTTTATCTTTTGGGGAGTTTAGATTTTAGGGAGTTTAGGAGTTTGGGAGTTTAGACATATGCATAGTTCGCCTGTGTTTTCAGACGGCGGATTTTCACTTTAATCTTTTGAGGAGTTTAGGAGTTTGGGAGTTTAGACATATGAATAAATTGCCTGCGTTTTCAGACGGCGGTCTGCATCTTCGCGGCATATTCGCGTAGGCGGCTGATGCTCCTGTGCATCAGGTTGCGCACGCTCTGGTAGTTGATGCCCATGATTTTGCAGATGTCGTCGTATTTTTTCTGCTCGATATAGTAGAGGTTGATGATCTGCTGTTGTCTTGGTGAAAGTTTGACGAAGAATTTCTCGATGCTCGCAGTGAGTGCCATCTGCTGCTCCATGCGCTGCGAGTAGTATTCCTCGTTCTCTGCCAGTGTGCGCATGCTCGTGTCGTTGATCTCGTTGTCGCAGAGCCGCATGTTGCGCCTGAACTCATCGTTGATGCGATTGCGCAGCGATGTGTAGAGATAGCTTTCGATGTTGTCTACTGAGTCGAGAGCGTCGCGCTTGGTGAAGAATTTCACAAAGACATCGTGTATGCAGTCTTTGATCAGCTCGCGGTCGGTGGTGAACTTCGAGCCGAATGCAAAGAGGTCGTCGATGTTTTTGTCGTATAGATCAGTAAAGTCAATCATCTTAGGTCGGTTTGTTATTAGGTAGTCTGTAGTAGGAAGCCGGGAAGAGTGGCTTTTCCGTTGCAAAGATAGTTTTGCCTTTGCAAATATAGCATTAAATTTTGACATTTTGTGCGAAGAAAGCTTGGTTTTTTGCCAAAATCGCACTTTTTATGCCTTTTCTCTGTCTTTTTTCGACGCGAAAGCCCTTCAGGCACCTATCGGCGGCGGAGCCAGACGAGAGAACCCGGTCTGACGCCGGTGATGGTGTGGCGGGAGGAGAGGGTAGCCTTCTGGCGCGGTGTGATGAGGCCCGTCTTGGCATCGATGTCGTAGAGGTCGTAAGTGCCTGCGGCCACGTCGAGGGCCACCGTGTCGTCCTGGGCATAGACAAGATAGCCTCTGCTGCTGTCGCCGAGGGCCACGGCGCCATCGGCTTTGATGCCTTTCATGAGGGCTACGTCGGCGAGGAAGGTTTTCTGGATGGCCTCTCCTGTGTCGTGGGCGATGGGGATGTCGGGCAGTGAGCCTCCCGCCATGAGGACAGCCCATCCGAAGGCCGGATATTGCTGTGCGAAGTAGGTGACAGCCTTGTCGGGGTATCTCTCGCGGCACTCGCTGACGGCGCGGTAGACCTCAGTGAAGCCCGTCTTGCCCACTTTCATCTGGCGCATCCATTGGCGGGGAGCCATGTTGCGTCCGGCCTGCGGAGCCCAGAGGCCGTCGGTGTTGTAGTGCCAGTAGCGGATGTCGATGATATCGACGACGGCGCTGAGGCGCGGGTCGGCCATGATGCTGTCCTGCGCGTCCTTGGTGCAGCTCAGCGCCACGAGGGGATGACGGCCGGTCTCTGCCTCCCATTCGGCGATGGTCTCGAGCCAGAAGCGCGTGAAGTGCAGGGGGCCAGTGTATTCGGCGCTGAGGAGGTGCACCACGTTGGGCTGGTCTTTGAGTTGGTCGAGGCACATGCGGATATACTGCTTGTGCAGCGGCCTGAGCACGTCGCTCTGCTCGTCGTAGAACTGTTCGGCGATGAAGATGCGCTTGTCGCCGGCGAAGGGCACAGGCTCGGGGAAGTCGGTGCCGTTGATGTTGTTGACGGGGCGCCAGGGGCAGTCCACCCAGTGGGCGCCAGCCTCGAGGATGTTGTGCTGGAAGTAGTGCTCATGGAAGAGCAGCAGGGCATGGGGAGCCGTCTTGGCGGCAAACCAGTTGAGGCGGTGCCAGTACCACTCGTTGGGCCGTGTGAGGTCGTAGCGTGAGAGGCCGTCCCACGCGGTGCCCTGTCCGCTGCGCGCGAACGGCTGCTCGTAGAAGGGTGCCCACACGTCGCCGTCGGCCCTTCTCACCCTTTCGTGGTCGGTGCGCCGCAGGTCGTACCACAGGCCGTAGTGGTGGTGGAGCGAACTGTATTGGTGGCTGTGGAGGTAGTCGGCGACGGAGTCGAGGCGGTCGGTCCATCCAGTGCCCTCGCGCCCCGGGACGAAGCGTGTGATGGCGGGCCGTGCGTCGCGGGCCACGAAGTTGTCTTTCACCCTGCCGCTCCACCACGGGATGTCGTATTGGTGGCCGGTGATGAGGCGCCCATCGGCGGTGAGCCGTCCGGCGCTCACTTGGATGTCGGCGGGCCTCGAGGAGGCGTCAGTGGCACGCGGAGCGACTTTTTTGCCGTTCGGCCGCTTGCCTTTGGCGAGTGCCGTGGAGAGTGGAGGCGCTGCCTCTATCCATGCCTGCATGGTGAGCCTCGGTTGTGTGAGCGACTCCTGTGCCATCGCCATGGCCTGCTCCACGGTGGGCGAGCTGCTGGCGTTGGTGGAGCGGGGCAGGATGCGCCCCAGTGTGTCGGCCAGCGCCTTGGCGTCGGGGATGGCGGTGATAGTGGCGAGCCGTTTCTCCAACTGGTCGTAGAAGAGGGAGCGCGGACTGACATGGTCGTTGCTGCTGGTCCACTCGCCGTTGCCGGTGAGTGTTCCCCAACATCCGTGGCCGCTGTTGCGGTCGTCGGCGTCGGGCGAGAAGCACTCGATGGTGGAGGCGGTGCATTGCCACAGCATCGAGTTGGCGGTGTTCCATCCCGTGCCGAACTGGAACTGGTGCAGATTGGCGAAGCGCAGGTCGCCGCCGTCGATGTTGACGATGTCGAAGAGCAGACCTGCCGCCCAGGAGCCGATGCTCCCGCTGAAACCCAGCGACTCCTCGCCCTCGCACTGCACGAAGGCGTTGGGACCGGCGGCCTTGAAACCTGCGGCGAAGTCGTGGATGCCCTGGCGGGAGACGCATCTCTGGAAGAGCGTCTGCTGTCCGCGGGTGATGAACACGCAGCGCCGCCATCCGCCAATCTCCGAGACGGGTTGCTCGGCGATGCAGTCTTCCACGGTGACGCGGCTGGTGTGCAACTGCAGGTTGACGGCGCTGCCGGCGAGATGGAGAAAACGGACGCGCCTCACCCACACGTCTCTGGCCCTCTCGACGTGGATGCCGTCCCAGCAATGGTCTTCGTCGCGGGGATTCCAGTCATTCACTTCGGAGTCGATGGTGAGGTTCTCCACACCGCACTCGCTCACCTCGCCGTCGGCCGGCCGCTTCACGATGAACGCTCCGCCGAAAGACGGGTTGAGGGTGGTGGTAACGGGAGCGTCGACGGTGATGCTGCCGGACTGTGTGGCGGTGACGGTGCGGTCCCACACGATGTCGATGTCGGTGGGCTTCCATCCGGTGTAGTCGAGGCCGCCTCCGAAATCGCCCATGCCGAGACATTCAATCCACGCCGCCGTGCAGGGACGTGTGATGAGGAGACGGTCGCCGGGCCGCAGAGAGGCTGTGCTCCCGCTGACGGGCAGCGTGGTACTTCCCGCCGGCACTTTCTGTGTCACCCACAGCGTGTCGGCGGGAGGATTGGTTGCCGATATGCTCCCTTCGATATAGATGCAGGCGCCGCGGTCCACACCTTGCCGGACGAGCCGCGTCTTGCCGGGGCCCATGCCGCGGAGCACGATGCCCGAGGTGCTGATGCGCAACGGCTGTGAGAGGGCGAAGGCCCCCTCTCCGATGAGGATGGTGCCGCGGTGGCCGTCGGGGCCTGCCTTGAGGGCCGCCACCTGGTCGATGGCCTGCTGGATGCGCGGGGCGCAGTCGCCTTCTTGCCATTCGACGGCGACGGTGGCCGGCCTGTCGGGGATGACGGCCTCGGAGGCATGATATCCGCAGGTGGAGTAGTCGATGGGCACATAGAGCTCTTTGCGCGGTTTTTTCTGCGCGTATAGCGTCGTGCACATGACGGTGCACAGGAGTGCGGTGAGGAGGGCCCTGCGGTTCATCTCGTCGTTGCTGTCGTTGCCGTTAGGCTATTTCTCGGAGAGGGCTTCCATGATTTTAGCCTCGATCTCCTCGCAGAGTTCGGGATTGTCTTGCAGCAGGGCCTTCGTGGCGTCGCGTCCCTGCGCGAGTTTGCTGCCGTTGTATGAGAACCACGACCCGCTCTTCTGTATCACGTCGTTCTCCACGCCGAGGTCCACGAGCTCTCCGTATTTGGAGATGCCTTCGCCGAAGAGAATCTCAAACTCAGCCTTCCTGAAGGGAGGTGCCACCTTGTTCTTCACCACCTTCACCCGCACATGGTTGCCGATGGCCTGGTCGCCGTCTTTGAGGGTGGTGACCCTCCTGATGTCGAGGCGCACGCTGGCATAGAATTTCAGCGCGTTGCCGCCGGTGGTGGTCTCTGGGTTGCCGAACATCACGCCGATCTTCTCTCTCAACTGGTTGATGAAGATGCAGCAGGTGTTGGTCTTGGCGATGGAAGAGGTGAGTTTGCGCAGGGCCTGGCTCATGAGGCGGGCGTGGAGACCCACCTTGTTGTCGCCCATGTCGCCCTCAATCTCGTTCTTGGGCGTCAGGGCAGCCACGGAGTC
This sequence comes from uncultured Prevotellaceae bacterium, assembly GCA_902795605.1. GTDB lineage: Bacteria > Bacteroidota > Bacteroidia > Bacteroidales > Bacteroidaceae > Prevotella. The sequence continues at coordinate 9,031 of CADBLU010000236.1, forward strand.
GATGACGATGACGTCGATGGCCGACGACCGTATCAGTTGGTCGGCAATGTCGAGCGCCTGCTCGCCGTTGTCGGGCTGTGAGATGAGGAGGTTGTCGACATCCACGCCGAGGTGCTCGGCATAGAACCTGTCGAAGGCATGCTCGGCGTCGATGAAGGCGGCGATGCCACCCCGTTTCTGTGCCTCGGCGATGACGTGGATGGCCAGAGTGGTCTTACCCGACGACTCCGGTCCGAAGATCTCGATGATGCGTCCGCGCGGCAGGCCGCCCACGCCGAGAGCGGCGTTGAGACCGATGCTTCCCGTGGGGATGACCTCCACCTGTTCCACTTTCTCGTCGCCCATCTTCATGATGGAGCCTTTTCCGAAGTCTTTCTCTATCTTTGCCATGGCGGCCTGGAGGGCTTTGAGTTTTCCCTCGGGGGTGCCGTCGGTCGGTGTGATAAATTCTTTCTTTGCCATTTTAGGTATGTTCTTTTATATAAAAATAGGTGAATGTAGGTTTTCCTTTTTGCGGTGGACGCTTACAGTTCGAGATCGCCGTCGAACACCTCGTGCCAGGGCAGGCCTTTCTCGTTGAGCAGGGCCATGAAGGGGTCGGGGTCGAACTCCTCGACGTTCCACACGCCGGGCCGGCACCACACGCCCTTGACCAGCAGCATGGCTCCGATCATGGCGGGCACGCCGGTGGTGTAGCTGACGCCCTGCATGCCAGTCTCCTGATAGGCAGCCTGGTGTGAGCAGTTGTTGTAGACGTAGTAGGTGTGCTCTTTGCCGTCCTTGATGCCTCTGATGCGGCATCCGATGCTGGTCTCACCCTCGTAGTTCTCTCCGAGGTCTTGCGGGTTGGGCAGCACGGCCTTGAGGAACTGCAGCGGCACGATTTTCACTTTGGCCGTCTTGGTGGGGTCGTCGGCCAAGGGAGCCTCGTAGACGATTTCGTCGATGCGGCTCATGCCGATGTTCTGTATGACGTCGAGGTGCTTGATGTATTGTTCGCCGAAGGTCATCCAGAAGCGGGCCTGCTTGATGGTGGGATAGTTCTTGACGAGGCTTTCGAGTTCCTCATGGTGCAGCAGATAGCTCTCCCTCGGGCCGATGTTGGGGTAGGTGAGGGGCTTGTGAATCTCCAGCGGTTCGGTTTCAATCCACTGACCGTCCTTGTAGTAGAGGCCCTTCTGGGTGATCTCGCGGATGTTGATTTCAGGATTGAAGTTGGTTGCGAAAGCCTTGTGATGGTCGCCGGCATTGCAGTCAACGATGTCGAGATACTGAATTTCGTCGAAATGATGTTTGGCGGCAT
>CADBLU010000237.1 GCA_902795605.1 uncultured Prevotellaceae bacterium
ATATTTATGGCTTACATCGATGACAAACTTCCCTGAACTTTCCAGTCCATTGCCCTCGAAACGGCCGATAATGTCATCACCAATCGTATAGTTGCCGTATTTATCCACAGAGACGAAGTCATGGCGGTTGAAGAACTGCTCAATAGCTGTCTGGAAACGGGCACGTTTGTTCAAAGTATTATCAAGGTATAGTAAGCCGAAACTATAGTCCTCGCCATCATAATCAACACATACATACGGGTATTTCACCACATTGGGATCGTAAGTCAGTTCCAGTCCCTCCAGCGGCATCTTGTCTGCTTTCATTCCGCCCGTTGCGAGGTCGATGTCAACAAACACCTTTCCTTTACCGTCGGGTATCTGGAAATCATAGGTTTTCTGTGGCCTGTCTTCCGGGTCGTAGAGGGTGAGCTGTGTCGGTATTCCATTGCTGACAAGGGCATATTCCGTCACAAATCCGACACCCGCACGCCCTTTTGCATTTAGCTTCTTCTGTAGGTTTTCAGGGTCCTCCAAATTGGCCGGTATATCGCTGAAGGCTATCTTCCATCCCTCATATTTGGATGTCTCTCCTTCTTTCCATCCCGAATCTACGACGCGCAGTCCTACCCGGGTGTTAATCATGTCGGCAACACTCTTGTATTCCTTCATGAAACGGTTGTAGGCATTCACTTTCAGATGGTTCTTGATGGCCCTAACCACGCTCTCCATCTCACCGTGCATCAATTCGGAGAAATGCTCTTTTGCGAGCTGACTCTTCATGCTTGCTTCGGGCCAAGCGAAAGATGTAAACGGGAATTTTGTCTTGCAATTATAATAGCAGGCAAGATAGGCGTCATCGTACTTTCCGCTCCATAATTGGTTGCAATATTCTTCAACTTCCGTTTTAATATACTCATTCCATTCACTTTCCGTCATATCACCCTCTAAAATGACAGGATAGAGCAGTTTGAACCAGTCTTGTGCCGAGCGGTAACAGCTTCGCACATCCTGGTCGTCCTTTCCACGTTTACTATAGAAGTAGTGGTAGATTTCGTTGAACAAATCATGTTTACGCTCGGCAACTTGTGTGCCGAGTTTTTCTAAAGCGACACCTATGAATGCCACCATGCCCAAAGACACCGACATGATAGGTGTTCCTAAATGATAGGATGCCCGAGCCAGGGTATGGTTCAGGATAGTCTTCAGTGCACCTGAAGCCACAGCGATGTCGTCGCCGTGGGCTTCGGCACGGGCAACATCATAAATGCTGATGAATGTGCCTAAGGTTCCGAAACCATTAATAAGTTCGTTCAGCCTCTCTGGGTCGAAGCCTATCGCGGCATTTGCAGTCCCGCTGACTATATTCCATAATCCATCCAGACCGAGGGTCTGCCATAATCCCATTTCTTCCCTGAACTGGTTGACTGCCTCTATTTCCGGATATTCGCTTTCAACGATTTTTATCAGTTTCACCAAGATTTCTTTCAACGTATAAAAGGCATCAACAGTTCCAACAATTCTCTCCGCTTGACAAATGGGGTCAAGATAGGCCAAAGAAGAGTATCTTCGATACACCTTGTAAATGGAATATATAGACAAGTGGTCGGTCGTAATGGTGACCTTTTTTGTTATCCTGTCATACTCGAAACAGACGGGTTCCCATTCTCCTGAGGTCTCGTTGTAGTAGGCAGCGCAGACGGTCTCGTCAGAATTGGCCGGGAACGGGACGGTGATTTCCACAGTGCCGTACAGTTCATGCTGACCGTTTGACAGGCTCAAGTCGATGGCGAAGCCGTCGACCATGTCCTCAGGTGCGTTAGGTACCCGAACGATGTTGCGCACACACAGCTGCACATCGTCATCGATAACGGTAGCGTCAAACTTCACGGTGCACTTCTGGGCCTCTGCCGTGAGGGTTGAGTCGTTGAGCTCGAAGATTTCCGCATTCTCATAGACGAAGCCGGGAGTCCACTTGATGTCATTGATGGCAGCGATGCTGGTCGTAATGTCCTCTTTGCCGTTGCGCTTGATGATGACGCTCTGTCCGTCTTCGCTCACCTCCATGCTGCTCACCTCGTTGATGGGGATGCTCAGCCGCTGTGACTCTCCAATGGCATCGACAACCATATAGTATTGCCGTCCCTGTGCCGGCAGCGGGTTGAACTCCTGGTCGCCGACGATATTTTTAAAGAGTCTCCATCCTGGTGCACTCCGATAGGCTTCCTCACTGCCGGCAGGCACATGGAGCGTACCGTTTTTGCGCACTTCCTCCAATAGTTCCTTACTGAAGGAGTTGTCGGTCATGACAGGCGGAGTGACACCATGGCAGTAAAAGTTCTTGGAGTTTCCCAACGTCAAAAAGTCTTTGAAGGCTCCGTTCATCTCAACAATCGTGTTGGGGATGAAGTCCGACCTAAAATCAGGGCGGATACTGTTGGGCTCCATTTTCACTGCTGTCGGGGCATAGTCTTCTTCTCCTACATATCCAGTGGCTAAAATAATGCTCGTCTGATTCTTATTATAAATGATATTGCTTGAAGGTGACCCCGTACTGGAGAAATAGGGATTGTCTTCATCTATAAGAAGTGGGGAGGCATAATGGATTCCATCGAACGCGGAGGGGGATATTTTCCTCACTTTCGGGCCAAGGCGTACACTAGGAGAGCCACCGCCCCAACCTGACAGTACAAAAGCGGAATCACCAATCTCTTCCAGATTGTCAAACTGAGGGTGTTTCCAAAAATCCATGTATACGCCGTAAAACGCCTTGCGTCCCAATGAAGTGATGCATTTGGTCCAGTCACCCAGTGCAGGCATGGCATGCATAAAGGCTTCATCGTCGACCTCAAAAGCGGGACTTCTGCTGACAATCCCCCTGCCGAGCTTGTTCAGATAGAACGCCCGCTTGCCGATGCGTTTCACGTTCTTGCCGATGACAAGATGCAAGATGGTGTTGATTTGGAAAGCCTCGTCGGGCACTACCTCCATCATGTCGCTCAGCACCAGCGTGTCTATCTGGTTGTTGAAGAACGAATAGGCATCAATGGTCTTTATATTGTCGCCCATGACTATCTTTTGGAAATTGCCCTTTCGCATGAAGGCACGCTGCCGGATACGGGTAACCTTATAGGACACTCCTTTATCCTCAATGGCGGCGGGGATAATCAACACTCCATTTGCCTTTCCTACACCGCCTGCAGCATAGCTGATGATTTCAGCCGTGCCATTTCTTAGCAGTCCATACTCTACACCATCTACAACTTTTTTGATGGCATCGTATGGGCGGAAGTTCTTCCAGATGACGGCATTATATCTATACATAGGTATAGTGGTCAACTTATACCATCCATCAGTAACTCCTCCCCACCCATAGTTAAAATGGAAATAGTTGTTGCTGCTATATCCATCGCAAACCAATGCGTGTCCGTCTCCGGCTGAAGGATGACCACAATAAGGTACAGGGCGGTTTTCGTCGAGTTCTTCTTTGATGGCCGACTGCAGTTGAAAAGCGGTACTGGCGGACAATTCTTCACAATCTGCCGTAAATCCGAAATTCTCAATTAATGCCACAGAGGAAAAGTAAGTTGGACTGCCATTAGGCTGGCCATAAGCAGTTCTCATGGCATACCCTACATCGGCCATCAGTTGAGCCACGGCATTGGCCTGGGCGGCAGTGTAGCCATAACGATAGCTATCAAGCATATTGTCCCAATCATAGGTATGGCCAGAGAAATCCTTCCCGTTGACAGTGCCCGATGTCGCTTCCGGCCATCGCCAATACCTCAGAACCTGTGCTATGGCGGTAGGGACGCACCCTGTGGCATAGTGTCCGCCATATCCATAGCCTAAATCCGTTCCTTCGGGTGTGACTTCAGGGCATTGCAGGTTGTAAGGAGAATGCTGGTTCCATGTCGAGGTAATCAGTGGTTCCACGATGACCGAGCCGAGATATCTGTCATATTCTGCTACCTTTCTTGGCACTGCCAATTTCGGGTTCTGCCGCAAAGAGTCGATGGCAGAGGAATAGTTCGTCAGCAGGTCTTTCAGTTGTATGGGGCAGTCTTCGTATGAGAACGAGCCGTGGTCGCAATAACCCAAGAGCACATCTTCGACACCATCCTCACCCGACACGATGACAAAGCCCTGGTCGTTGCCGAGGTTGATGACATATACATTCGGTTGGTCTGAAACTGCCGATTTCATCTTGAAAACCACTTCCGGCGTAACAGGTTTGGCAGGCGCATGTCGGCGCGAAAGTTTCTGTACCGACGGACTGACGGCAAACTGGCGGGCAATCTCCAAAGCCTGCTCATGACTGACATCGTCGGCCAGCACGGCGCTGGATGCGAAGAGGGCGACGATAAGGAGGGAGAACAGCTTCTTCATAGCTTTCGGAATTTAAAAGTCAAATATTTGGTCTTCACGACGTAGAAGTCACGGCTAAGCCCCGACACGGGGATGGTGGCACAACCTTGGTCATCCAGCCGGTAGTCGCCCGCCTTCATGCCATTCAGATGATACAGCGACACATGCGATTTCGGCTCGCCGCCACGGATGGTGATTGTCTCGCCACTGAACGAGAAGCTTGGTCCCTCAGAAATGACAACGTCGTCGATGACCGTGAGATTGGCCATGACGTCGCCAAAATCAAGTTTACTCAGCAGATAGATAGGATACTGCACCGTGGTCTTGGTGGTGGTCATCACGAGGTCGTTGCCCGAATAGGTCATCACCGGCTTCTCAGAAAAGGCAAACGTCGACACCTTCCCGTCAATCTGGTAAATCGACACCGCATTCTGCGCCCGCATCCCCAAGGCGAAGCTGAGGAGTAGGGATAGTAAAAGGAAAACTCGTCTTGTCTTCATAGTCTTATTTGGGTTGTTGTTTGACTGCAGTTGTTGTTTGAATGCAAAGATAATGAAAATAGAGCAATCATCAAATAGGGCTTAATGACAAACGACTATCAAAACATGAAAAGCGACTATCAAATCTTGAAAATGATAGTCTTTTTTGTGGTTTCAGGTCTTATCAGCCCCAGTCGCAAGGCTTGTTTTTTGATTTCCTTTGGAAGATGTCATACCTCTTTGTAACTTCGCGACAGAAAATCAAAAAGCGAAGTGACTGCAACGACACGATTGATGATACTTGGCACTTTGCGCCGGATAAAAGCAAAAAGCGTCCGAAGCGTAATCGATGAATTGCTACCTTTACAAAAATCATTATTAATAGAACACACTTTAGAATTATGACAAATTTGGAATTGGCAAAAAAGGCGTTGGCGCGCCTTCAAGGAGGAGAGTTCAATCTTATTGTCCGCGCAAGTGAAGGCGGTGCGTGCGGCTGTGGCTATGACGGTGAGGACAGTGTGGAACTGTATCAAGATCAGATAGCATTTCTGCTTAAAGACAGAGTGTCAGACCGACGTGTCTTCGATGGTATTAAGATGGAGGAGGTGAACCTTGATGCTATCTTTGAGGAGAAGGCCAGGGAAGATGCGTGGCCTGATGGGGATGAGATATGTGCATATGTGAATGATTCTATCCCGGAGGAGTTGGACGATTTGTCGTATGAATTGAGCGAGCTGGATACTGAGGACGAAGAGGCGTTGGGCAGGATGAGGGAACAACTCATGGCTATCACGGATGGTGAATACACGTTTTATTTCACTTTGATAAAAGATGGAGATTATTATCTGGGTGAGCATGAAGAAGCGCAGTTGTCGCTGACCGCCAACGAGGTTTTAGGACTGTTGTATGGCTCGTATGATATGAAAGAGGTGTTTGAGGGAATATGTGACCAGTGCTTGGACGAAGATTATATCAATGATAAGGTGGAAGAAGAAGGCATCTTCAATGAGGAAGACGATGATTACTACGACGGATACAGTTACAGTGGTGAGAGTCAGCAATTGGACAATTACCTTGACTCTTGGGCATATCTTCTCAACAATATCCTGTCTGGCAATATCACCGAGGAGCAGTTGGACTCATGGCTGAGATATTTCGACGAGAAGGACTATACGTGGAAAATAGATTTTTGGCATGACACCACGAAATAATGGAATCATGGGGACAGGCTATTTTTACTATGGCAGGAGTGACACGCAACGTAGAAGTATGCAACCCTCTTACTGGCGAAAATGAAATACGCCCTATTAATGAAATCGCTTCAAGTCATCTTGCACGTCGCACTTTTGTTGGAAATGCATATTTCAAAGTAAGCGATCCAAACCTGATAAGAAAAATGTCCGGTCATGTTGATGGATCCAAGGCTTTCAAGCGATATCGTAAAATCGAGGATGAAACATTGAAGAATGTGATTGACATGATAGGATAA
>CADBLU010000238.1 GCA_902795605.1 uncultured Prevotellaceae bacterium
CTGGGCTAACAGATGTTGCCCCTTCGGGGCGTTCTCCTTCCTTACAATCTGTAAGTTGCGCGTTCAAGTGATTTCATTTTGACACACACTCTTTTCAAGTGTTGACCTGTATCTAGTTCAACTTTCTCAAGTTGAAAAAAGGATGTTATCTTGCTACTTAGGGTCCGTCCATCTCTCGATCTTGCATTCGTGTGTCTTCTTCTCCTTGTCGTAGTTGATGCCAACGAGCAAGAGGTTGTCGGCGTATCCTGCCACCTTGGAGGGATATTTTTTCCGCTTGATCTGTTCGATGGCGCTGTCAGCATTCTTGTCGTATTTCAGTTCCAGAACGATGACCGGTGAGGAGACATTCTTTCTCGGGATGAGCACGATGTCTGCGAAGCCCTTGCCCGAAGCCAACTCCCGATGGATGAAATAGTCGTTGCGGGCATAGTAATAGGCGATGGAGAGCACGCATGCGAGTGAATTCTCGTTGTTGTATGAGAGAATGCTGGTGTTTTCGTCGTGGGCTGCATCCACGCCACGGGCCACCGCCTCGCAGTCGCCGTCGAGGGTGGCATGGAGCAGTCGTTTCGACTGTTGTATGGCCTCGACAATGGGCTGCCAGTTATTGGCCTTCACGGCGTTCACCATCTCTCCTGCCACCTCGCGGTTGGGAATGTAGCATTCCTCCTCATTTCGATCGTAGCTGAGGTATCCAAGGTGGATGAGCACGGTAAGCACGTCGTCCCTGCTGCGTATGACCGACATGTCGTTTTGAAAGCCAGTGGGATCAACGGAGCAACGTCCTCCCGCAAGCATGCGAATGATGTCGTCCTTCAATCCCTCAAAGTTCATTTGGATGTAATCCTTCACGGCTTCGAAGGCTCCTGTACTTGCCCAGTAACTCTTGCACCAGTTGCGGGAAACGGCTTGAATCACTGAATTGGGGTTGAACATCGAGGGCTCGCTACCTATCTGATAACCATCGTACCATTTTACCAATTCATCGAAATCAACATCATGCTTTTCTGCTAATGCCCTTGCTTCGTTCTTGGTAAAACCAAAATAACTTGCCATCTTGCCAGGATCCACCATTGAATACTCCATGAAGTTGTTCAATGCCGACTCAGTCTTGTATTTCTTGATGGGCAGGATGCCTGTCATATAGACACCGGCGAAGACCTGGGCAGTGTTGCTTCCCTTGAACAGTCTGCGGAGAAGGTTGACATACTTGTCCATCGCCTCCTTCTCGTCGGAAGCCTCGCGGCAGATGGCATCCCACTCGTCGATGATCATGATAAAGCGTATGTTGTAATGGTCAGCTATTTTGACCAGAGCCGCCATGAGGTCGTCTTCGGAACGTGTTTCGGCTTCGGGGTAGAGCCGGCATATCTCCTCCTTCAATTCACGTTGAATCGTCGGCACGATTTCCATACGTGGGATGTCACGGGTGGTGAAATTGGTGATGTCGAGGTAGATGACTGGGTATTTGTTGAGATGCTCCTCAAACGAAGGGTGCTTGGCTATTTCCAGATCAGCGAACAGACTTCTGGAGTCACACGAATGGTCGTAGTAGGCACATAACATTTTCGCCACCAATGACTTGCCAAAGCGGCGGCAGCGTGTCACGCAACTGAAGGATTGCTCTGAAAACAGCGTGCTGTTGACAATGTCTATAAGTCCTGACTTGTCGACATACTCACCTTTTCGGATTCTGCGGAATCCTTCGTTCCCCACGTTGATATATGTTCCCATAGTTGAAATGTTAGGAGTGAATGGGTGCACGGTCATTTTGCGGCCAAAGCTTCCGAGGTCCCTTAGATGATACCTTTGCGACTTCTTGTCGTAATCCAATTGCAAAGATAGTGCAAAACAAGTGAAAAACCAAATTTTGGAACAGCGAAAGCAAAGGCGTGCTTGCATATCCTTTGCTGAGTCGTGACAAAATTCAACCGAAGGTCAAATTTTGGAACAGCGAAAGCAAAGGCGTGCTTGCATATCCTTTGTTGAATCGTGACAAAATTCAACCGAAGGCTATGTTCTGGGCATGCGGATGCAAAACAGAGGTTTGCAGAAGGCTCAAGACATAATCCAAAAACGTATTGTGCGCTTTTGTCATGAAATAGTCGATACGAGAATAACGAACCTGAAGAAATGTGAAATCCACAAAGAGATTGAGTTCCTCCAATGATGGTTGATTTTGCAACAAAAGAGGCAGAGTTCCCCCAGTAATACAAAAAAAGAGAGTTACATTTTTGTAACTCTCTCATTTTCAGTGGTACACCCGCAGGGGCTCGAACCCTGGACACCCTGATTAAGAGTCAGGTGCTCTACCAACTGAGCTACGGGTGCATCGTTATTGCTTCTTCATTTCTGAATTGCGTGTGCAAAGGTAGTGCAATTATTTTATATGACCAAAAAAAATCGACATTTTTTTCTTCTTTGCCTGCTTTTATGCGATTTTTAATGTGAAAAGCGAGTGTTTTGGGGTGAAAACGGCATGAAATCGCACTTAATGATGAGTGTTGTGTCTATTGGAAGACGGTATAGAGCAGTTATGGGTCAAAAACAGATAATGGCCCCTATATTGCATACTCCATAGCATCCATAGCCTAATTCGGTGATGAATCGCAGATGCCCCGACCCTATGGTGAGCACTAAGGGCGAAATCTGATACGCAAATCTCCATTTCTTTTTGTCAAAGAGTTCTGTCTGGGCTTCAAACTGGTGCGGAGGTTCGGCGGTGGTGCGTGTGTTTTGTGTCAATTCGAAGTTAAAATGCCGGCGATTGAAGCCAATGGCGACACGGGACGCCATGCGCAATGCCCATCTCTCATACCATGTATATCTGACAGAAGGAGCCACGGAGAAACTGCGGCAGTGATGATAGCCGTAGAACGTTTGAGCAGGAAGTTCCGTTTCTTTCTCTTCGTAATAAAAAAAATAGTCGTCACTGTAACTCTCACTGGACAATCCCCATCCCACGGTGGCACCTACCTCCCAATGCCTGTCGAGGCGGTAGTGATAGTCTATCTTAGCCACGAGATACGAGTCGCCGAAGATGTCGCCGCATCCCCCTTCGACTTCCATGTCATGAGGCTGTATGATCGCGTCTACAAGCCGTCGGGTGGAGTGGTCGGCTTGATTATTACCAAAACCGAAAGTGGTGTTCAGTTCATGCCGGAGAAATTTAGGGGGCTTCCGGTTGCGGAGACGGTTGATGGTGTTAATATCCATGTGGCAGGGGACGGTCGTTGCGCTTTGCCATGAAGTGCGGGGCGAATCCGTCTGCATCACTTTTTCCGCGGGCTTGACGAAGAATTGGTTGTATTGTGGCCTGCTGACGCAATTGGTCATCCAATCGACGCAGAAAGCAGTGGGTGAAAAAAGCAGACTTGCCAGCGACCATTCATTAAAGGTCTTTCTCAAAACGATATCGTCGTAGGAATGATGCTCTGAGGAAATCTGTATGTGCTGTCCGTCGAGACGCCGGCGTTTCACTTCAACGACGGTGGGCAGGGTGACATCTTTATAGACCGCATGACTGCTCTCAATGGTCACAGGTTCGTCCACCTGTCCGTCGACATACACTTCCGTAGTTGTTCCATCAAGCAGAGTGACACACGAGGAGAGGGACATGACTGCCAACACACCGACAAGCATCAGTGCGCCATTGGCCATCTTTTTTGTCCAGGCATTGAAACTATTCATTTCCGGTAGGTTCATCATCGCTCTGTAAGTGTGCGCCAAGGTCAATTGATATTGTTTTTTGTCTTTTGAGCACCAACAAGTTGCCTGCGAGTCTGCCGGTACAGAACTTTCACCGACTTTCGTGGCGCAAAATCATAGTCAGCCAATTACTGGTATCAGCACCGCAAATTTAGGAAAAAAAATAGAGATAGCCATACTTTTTTGATACTTTTTTCATGATGCGATTGTAGCTTCATGGTGCTTAAGAATCACGGTGTTTAGGAGTCTCGGTGTTTAGGCAATTGTAATGTCTACACTCCCAAACTCCTACACTCCCAAACTCCTACAAATGAGAATGATGTACAAAAAATGAGGGTGCCGTTAAGCACCCTCATTCCCAAATGATATGTCGACTATGACTGTAAAAAGCCTTTATGAGCAGACTTATTTGATCAGTTCGACAGAGCGCCGGATGAAGGCTGCCAGGGCAGCCCCCTTGAGCATGCCGTTCTGCAGCAAGGCGAGGTCGATGAGCTGGTGGATGATGTCGTTGCCTTTGGCATATTCGCCGATGACCTGATTTTTCTTGTCTTTCTGGGCATTGACATTACCTTCGGTGGCTGCGATGTCGTCCTTCTCTTCTTGCGTCACTTCCTCAGGCTTTTTCTTTCCCTGCTCCTGTCTCAGGACGGCGAGGCGAGCCTCCAGTCCCTTGATCTCGGCCAAGATGGGTTTCAGGGCCTCATCGCAGTGGGCTTTCTCGTCGTCGAGCACGCCCTGGATAAGTGGGTGGTCGCTGTTGAGCACCAGACTGTAGGAGTCGGGCATCTGTCCGTAGAAAGCCATTCCGCTCTGGTAGCGGCTGATGTCTTTCATACGACGCATATATTCGCTCTGTGTGATGACGATGGGCTGTGCCTGCTCACCCAGTGCCTGCACGTCTACGTAGAAGTTGGTGTTCTCGAGGTTGGGCATCTGTGAGCGGAAGGCCTGTGACAGATTGGCAGTCTCCTCCTCGCTGAGCGATGTGGCTTTCTGGTCTTCCTTGACGATGAGCCTGTCGATGACGTCGCCGTCGACCCTCATGAAGCGGCTCTTCTCCAGTTTCTGTTCGAGCATGGAGACCATAGGTGTGTCGAGGTCGCCGTCGAGCATCAGTACGCTGTAACCCTTGTCTTTTGCTGCCTGGATATAGGCATATTGGTCTTGGGCGTTGTTGGCGTAGAGATACACCAGGTTGCCGTCTTTGTCGGTCTGGTTGTCTTTGATGAGGTTCTTGTATTCCTCATAGGTGAAGTGTTTCCCCTCGTCGTCTTTGAACAGGGCGAAGTCCTTGGCTCTGTCGTAGAAGTCCTCCTGCGAGAGCATACCGTAGTGGATGAAGATTTTCACATCGTCCCACTTTTTCTCGTAGTTCTCGCGGTCCTCCTTGAAGATGGAGTTCAAGCGGTCGGCCACTTTCTTGGTGATGTAAGTGGAGATTTTCTTCACGTTGGCGTCGCTCTGCAGATAGGATCGGCTCACGTTGAGCGGGATATCGGGAGAGTCGATCACTCCATGGAGCAGGGTGAGGAACTCAGGTACGATGCCCTCCACCTGATCGGTGACGAACACTTGGTTGCAGTAGAGTTGGATTTTGTTCCGCTGCAGGTCGATGTTTGACTTGATTCTCGGGAAATAGAGGATGCCCGTGAGGTTGAAGGGGAAGTCGACGTTGAGGTGAATCCAGAAAAGCGGCTCATCCTGCATCGGATAAAGCGTGCGGTAGAAAGACTTGTAGTCCTCGTCGGTGAGCGAGCTGGGAGTCTTTGTCCACATGGGCTCTGAATCATTGATGATGTTGTCCTCGTCGGTGTCCTGCATCTTGCCGTCTTTCCACTCACTCTTCTTGCCGAAGGCAATGGGCACTGCCATGAACTTGCAATATTTGTTGAGCAGGTCCTGGATGCGGTTCTTCTCAAGAAACTCCTTGCAGTCGTCCGAGAGGTAGAGGATGATGTCGGTGCCTCGGTCGGCTTTCTCTGTCTCCACGATTTCGTAGGCAGGACTTCCGTCGCACGACCATTTCACGGGTGTGCTGTCTTCGCGGTAGCTGCGGGTGACGATTTCCACTTTGTCGCTCACCATGAAAGCGCTGTAGAATCCCAGTCCGAAATGTCCGATGATGGCATTGGCATTGTCCTTATATTTGTCGAGGAAGTCGTTGACGCCAGAGAAGGCAATCTGGTTGATATATTTGTCGATTTCTTCGGCTGTCATACCTATACCACGGTCGCTGAAGGTGAGGGTGCCTTTCTCTGTGTCGATGGCGATACGCACGGTCAGGTCGCCCAATTCGCCCTTGAACTCGCCTCTCTCGGCCAGCGTTTTCAATTTCTGTGTCGCATCCACGGCGTTGGACACCATTTCGCGAAGGAAGATCTCGTGGTCGCTGTATAAGAATTTTTTGATGACAGGGAAAATGTTCTCTGTCGTTACTCCAATGTTACCTTTTTGCATGTCAAATCAACTTTTAATTGAACGTTTATAAATTTCTGCTCTTTTGTTTGCAAAAAGTGTGCCATTGACGATACTATTCTCTTTTTATTGACTTCATGTCATCCTTCTTCCTGTCTTATCCTGCCGGATGCAGGCTGGGATGCCGGCCATGCGCAGTCCTCTCAGACAGAGTGATTTGAGGTGGCATAAAAACACTATGATAGACTGGTGAGAGAAAAAATATTAAAAAAGTATGCAAAAAACTTGTTTTTTCGAATTGTTTTTGTATATTTGCAACCAAATCGTCATTAAATGGCGTAGTCTTCTGTCTCTATATGAGAGGGAATTGTTAAGACCTTAAAGAAAATGTCTGACAAACACATTTCTCAGAATACGTTTTTAATATAGGCGGAAAAGGAGAATTTGTTTCCCTGTATCAGGAGAAAATTAGTGACATAGAAAGGAGTAATCGTTTATCGATTATTTTCATAGTACACATAATAATTCAATAGGTAGTTTTTTAAAAGGTATGGCCCGGCAACAGTAGTGATACTATTTGCCGGGAATTTTTTGGGGCTTATCCGAACAACGCCCTGAGGGCCTCTTCCACTTTCCTGACAGGGTGGATTTGTATGCCGTATTTTCCCGTGTTGAGTCCTTTGAGATTGGCTTTCGGTATGATGATATGCTGGAATCCCAGTTTCTCGGCTTCAGCGATGCGTTGCTCTATGCGTCCGACGGGTCTCACTTCACCACTCAAGCCTACCTCACCTGCCATGCACCATCCGGCTTCAATGGCCGTGTCGACATTGCTTGACAGTACTGCAGCGATGATGCTCAGGTCCATAGCCATGTCGGTGACACGCAGTCCGCCGGCGATATTGACGAAGACGTCTTTTTGCATCAGTTTGAAACCCACTCTCTTCTCAAGCACGGCGAGAAGCATGTTGAGCCTGCGGTGGTCGAAGCCGGTGGCAGAACGCTGGGGGGTGCCATAGGCGGCTGTCGACACGAGTGCCTGTGTCTCAAGCAGGAAAGGCCTAACGCCTTCAATGGCAGCTGTGATGGCAATGCCCGACAGTTCGGCGTGGTCTTGTGTGAGGAGCAGTTCCGAAGGGTTGGTCACCGGTCTCAGACCTGTCTGCTGCATCTCGTAGATGCCCAGTTCGCTTGTGCTTCCGAACCTGTTTTTGATAGATCTCAGGATGCGGTAGATATAGTGCTGGTCGCCCTCGAACTGTATGACAGTATCCACGATGTGCTCAAGTATCTTGGGACCTGCAAGCGTTCCCTCTTTGGTGATATGTCCGATGATGATGACTGGAATGCCGCTCGACTTGGCAAACCTGAGCAAAGCGGCGGCGCATTCTCTCACCTGTGAGAGGCTGCCGGGAGCACTTTCCACCTCTTCGGTGGAGATGGTCTGTATGGAGTCGATGATGACGAGTTCGGGGCGCAGTTCCTTGATATGGGCGAAGATATGCTCGAGTGATGTCTCGCAGAGAATCTGCACGTTGGTGCTGTCTCCCTTGCCCAAACGGTCGGCCCGCATCTTGAGCTGGTGCATGCTTTCTTCACCGCTCACATAGAGCACGTTGCGCTCGGGCATGTTGAGGATGGTCTGCAGGGTGAGCGTGCTCTTGCCGATGCCGGGTTCTCCACCCAGCAGAATGATAGAGCCTG
Source organism: uncultured Prevotellaceae bacterium (assembly GCA_902795605.1). Classification (GTDB taxonomy): domain Bacteria; phylum Bacteroidota; class Bacteroidia; order Bacteroidales; family Bacteroidaceae; genus Prevotella. The sequence continues at coordinate 7,834 of CADBLU010000238.1, forward strand.
GCACCAGTCCCCCGCCAAGCACCCTGTTGAGCTCGCTGTCGTTCATGTCGATACGGGGCGACTCATGGGCAGAGATGTCTCTCAGGGCAGTGGGGCGGGGGCGTCCGCTGAGGGATGTCCTCAACGAGGTCGCGGCCGCTCTGGCCGCCTGACTGCCCGTCTCGCTGGCTACACGTATCTCCTTGAACGTGTTCCATTGTCCGCAAGCAGGGCATTTGCCTATCCACTTGGCGGCTTCCTGCCCGCAGTTGGAGCAAACATAAGCGATTTTGTCCTTGGCCATAGGTGTAGGTGGGGATGGAAGGCTTTCTCTAAATTTGGTATTTGTTCTCTTTGCTTTCCCTTCGGGTGGGTTCTGTGCTCACTCCGGCATATCCGCCCGACTGGTTGACACCATAAGAGCCCGGTCCGATGGCAACGCCCGTATAGTCTTGATAGCGCTGCTGCACCTTATATACATAGTCGTGGGTCTCGGTGCCTCTCAGGTATCCGCATTTCACCACGGCGTCGCGGTAGTATTGGGGCTGGCTGAGCAAAAGGATGTACTCGGCCACCTCGTCCCATACATATTGGTTGCCGCCGTTTTTCTCGGTGAGCGCCATGGCATCCCTCACATGGCCCGTACCGCCGTTGTAGCTGGCGAGCACGAAGTTCATCCGCTCATTGCTGTCGGGCACGTCGCGGTAGAGCATGGTCAGGTGGTTGATGATTTTGGCTGCCGTCTCCACGTTCGACTCGGGGTCGAAGATCTTCTCTTGCTGCAGGCCATAAGACTCTGCTGTGGTGGGCATGATCTGCATGAGTCCGCAGGCACCGGCCCATGAGCGGGCTTTAGGATCGAAGCAAGACTCCTGGTAGCAGATGGCTGCCAGCAGACGCCAGTCGGTGCTGGCCACCTGCGCATAGGTCTTGAACAGGTGGTCCCACTCAGAGATGACACCCTTTCCCTTGTCGAGGACAGGTGAATAGACGTGGCATTGCACGGCACCCACGTTGATGATGTAATCTTCTCTCTGCTCGGCTTCAGCCAGCAGTTCGGGGGTAAACCAGTGGTCGATGGTGTCGGCCAACTCTTTGCCGTATTTCATCACTGCCCATTGGGCGTTTCCTTCTTCGGGACCACAGAAGAGAAGACTGTCGGCTGCGGTGATGGTCTTGCAGACGGGCATCATGGCGATATCGCCTTCGCCTGCTCTTAACTTTTTCACCACCTCTGCCGAATCCTTGCATTCCTCCACTTTCAGTTCTACTCCAAGATGCTGTGCCAGTTGCTCGCACAGCAGGTAGTGTACACCGAGGTGTGCCTTGTCGAATTCATAATAGGTGCGCTCTCCGCAGACGGTGAGTGCCCTGATTTCACCGCTCTGCAGGATTTCCTCGAGTGTATAGTATTCTGCGGTGTCGGTGTTTGCCGTCTCTTCTTCTACGACTGTCCATGGAGCCATAGTGGCAGTCTCGCCTTCCTCTTTTTGAGAGCAGGCGACGACGGCAAGTAAGACAAAGAAGACAAAAAATTTTCTCACAATGCTGATTCTTAATATTGATATGCATGCAAAGTTAACAAAAAACAATGTTATATCAATGGTTTTGGGCGTATGTTTACGATTTATTAGTACTTGAATCGTTGACAACTTGATATAAGTCAAAAAAAACCTGAATATGCGCTAATAATGACTGTAGTTCATCGCATTATTCAGGATTATGCGTATTTTTGCAGTGTCACAGCGACCATAGAATCTTATCAATAGGGTATTATTTTAAGGTAAAAGATTGCTTTAGGATGACAGCTCTTTTGTGATTTTTGTTTTCGTTACAAGACATAAGTAGAATAATTGAGAGAGTTGATTAATAAATGTCCGGCCTGACGTAGAGATACATTCGGCCGGATTTTATTTTGCTCCTCCTCTTGGTTGCGATAATCATATAGAAACCGGAAGACGAGGTCATAGGGCCTCGTCTTCCGGTTTCTCTGGTTTTTTCGTAATTTTTGGCAGGCGTTTTCTGGTTCTCAGCCATTCAGCCTTTCTCAATTCATATTGCTCTCGTCTCTTTTCCAGATAGTTGTCGGCCATGTCAGTTGAACTTACTGTAGATGACATTGATGAGAATGGGGGTGTCGCCGCCGACGAGCCGGGTACTGGTGAGCTTCATGTCATTGGCCACACCGGTGATGATGGTCGAGTAGTTGACTGTCGTCGAGGTCGTGGTCACGGGCACGAGCATCGCCTTGTTCCAGTTGGGGTGTTTCTCCACCCATTGAGGATCTTTTCTCAGTCCCTCGGTCTTGGCGGTGTACATTGCGGTGATGAGTCCTCCGATATTGCCGAATGTATAGCTGTTGGCCGATGAGGAGTAAGTGCCGAGGAACGACTGCTTATAGTTGGCCACCTTTCCTTTCTCGAAAAATGAGGTGAGGCTGTCGGTTTCCAGCATCAGCAGCGTCGAGGGTGCTGAAAGGTTATAAACGCTGAGCGTTTCGTTGTTGATACGGTTGAAAACGATTCTGGCTGTGTTGATTGTGTCGTTTTCGTGCCCCTTGACGATTTCGTCTACCGGCAGGGTGACTTCGGTGTAGATGCCTGCAGGGCTTTTGATGTATGTGCAGGAATTGTTCTCCACCAGTTGGCTGATAGCCTCTTCGTCATTGGTCACTGTTGTGGTCTGCAGGATTTCCTCGGTGCCGTTAAAGAGGGTCATGCGCGAGACTGGCCCATTTTTGTTGACAAGCCGGTAATAGATATTGAGCTGAGGCACAGAAATATAGGCCATGGCTCCCAGTCCACCGCTCATCTTGAAGAAAAAGCCCGGAATGAGGTTGTGCCTAAAGGCGTTGGCATTCTTGAAGTATTCGGGATGCTCGTAGAAACTTCGGAGGATATAAGTGCCGAAATTATTGTAGGTCACACCGTTGCGGTCGGTATAAGGGTCGTTGAGCTTGACGCAGATGTTGTTGACATATTCCTCGTCTACCTCTCTCTCTGCGTCGCCATTGTTGATGAGAGAATAGGTATGGCTTTTCCGGATGCCATTTTCTCTGACATATCCTTGCTCCAGCGGACTGAAGTCGGTATAATACTGAAGGTTTTCGGGCATGGGTCGCTCCATTTCGTAGAGCGTGAGTTTCATGGTGGCCAGAGAGTCGCCATAGTAACTCGTGTAGAAGAGTCTCACTTCACATGAGTCGGCGATAATCTTTCCCTGCGCATCGAGGCTGGCCACGCTGTCGATACTGGAGAGCGTATAGCCTTCCATGCAGTAGAATTGCGTCATGAAATCTCCGGTGATGTAAGCCCCTGTCTCAGGGTCTTTGATACGTCCCAGATATCCTTGGGTGCTTCTTGCTACGACCGACTTGACAGGCACGGAGCGAGTCCTGGCAAAGAAAGTGCTTGTTGAAACCTCAAGGTGATCGACGTTGTCGGTCAATGAAACTCCTATCTCGTTGGTGGTGTCATCGCATGATACAAGAATCACAGAAGTGATGGCTGCCACACCCAACCATAATTTGATGTTCATTGCAGATTTATTCTTCCGTTGCTATGAGATTGCTGTAGAAAGTGTCGTAAGCCTCGGCATAGTCTTCCGCTCCCGGGTATCCCATGATGGGCAGGCCTTTGGCCTTAGCATACTCAACGAGGGTGGGGTTGACCTCTTGGCTGGCTTCCACTACCGCGTCGGAGTAGTCGATGGCCAGTTTGCCGAGCTCAATAAAATTGAAATCATCGTTGTAGTTGTCAAGGAGTGATGCCTTGGCTTCCCTGAATTCCACGCACTTCTTGAAATTGGTGCCCAGGTCTTTCTTCAGTTGCTTGGCGAAGAGCGATGTGACCACTTTGGCGTGTGCGAAGACAGGTTCTTCTTTATAGGCTGTCTTGATATAGAGAGGCAGCACAGCCGCCATCCATCCTTGGCATACGATGATGTCGGGTGTCCACTTCATTTTCTTCATCGTCTCGCATACACCTCTTGCGAAGAAGATGGCTCTTTCACCGTTGTCGGCATATTCCTCACCTTTCTCGTCCTCTTCCATTCTTCTCTTCTGGAAGTAGTCCTCGTTGTCGATGAAATAGACAGTGATGCGCGAGACAGGAATCGACGAGCACTTGATAATCAGCGGGTGATCAGTATCGTCGATGATGAGATTCATCCCAGAGAGCCGGATCACTTCATGCAACTGACCGCGACGCTCATTGATTGTTCCCCATTTGGGCATAAAAGTGCGTATTTCGTACCCTTTTTCCTGCATGTATTGGGGGAGCATTTTCCCCAGGACCGACATTTCGCTTTCAGGCACATAGGGAGTAATTTCCTGGTTGATGAACAAGATTTTCTTTGGCATCTTCTTGGTGATTTTGCTTATAGAATTTGAAGGGACATGGACTCGAACCGCCCGTGTCTTGAATTTTCATGCAAAATTACAAAAAAATATCCATAATTTAAAATCCTTTTTTGATATTTTTGCCAAAACGCACTTTTTTTGGCGGATTGTTTTCTCTATTTATTTATTATTAACAAACGCCGTGCCGAAGAGGCGGAAAATGCCGGCCAGACGGCAGGAATGTGCGGGCAGGAGAGGGCATCATGCCGACGGCCGGCGCATATAGTCATGCGCCGGCCGTCACTGTGTCCTTGTAAAGGGAAATCGTGTATCTATTCGACGACCACAAGCGGTGTGTCTTCCATGACGCTGGCACCTTGCGACACCAGGATGGCCTTCACCGTGCCTGCTTTCTCGGCCTCGATATTATTGGCCATTTTCATGGCTTCGAGCACGAGCAGCACATCGCCGCTTTTCACTTCATCGCCCACGGCCACCATGATTTCTGTGATGACTCCGGGCAGTGGTGCCTTGATGGCGTTGGCCGTATTGACATTGCCTGCGGCGCCTTCGGAGCTGCTGGCTGCGGGTTCGCTGCTTTGTGCCACGCCGGTTTTCACCACCACCTTTTTCTTCACGGGTTCCTCTTCGGGTTCCATTTCAACGGTGAAAGCCTCGCCGTTGACAGTGACGGAAGCGGTATTCTCCACGATGTCGCCAATGGCTACTTCATACTGATTTCCGTTGATGGTATACTTATATGTTTTCATTGTTTGATTGCTTGTAGGGTGAGTAGATATAGCTAAGGATGCTGGGTTGTCATGGGCAGGTGGGCGTTCCACTCGGTATGGTGCTGCCGGATGGTGATGATGCCCGACTCTTGGTCATGAACATTGTTTCCCCTGAATTCATGTAGGGCCAAAGCGATGGCCGCATAGACTTCGTTGCTTGCCATAGTTGTCGTTCCTTTGGGTGAATGATGGCGGGCGGCGGTTTGGGGCCACCGCCCGCACTATAAGCGTTACATAGGGATATTGCCGTGTTTCTTGGCAGGCAGGCTGTCGCGCTTGGTGGCGAGTTGTGCCAGTGCGCGGCAGATGCGGAATCGCGTGTTACGCGGTTCGATCACGTCGTCGATATACCCATACTTGGCGGCCTGGTAGGGATTGGCGAAGAGCTCGGAGTACTCTTCCTCTTTCTCTGCGAGGAAAGCCTTGACGTCTTCTCCGGCATCCTTCTTGGCCTTTGCCTCCTTGGCGCAAAGCACGGCCACGGCTCCCGAGGCGCCCATGACGGCAATCTCGGCGTTGGGCCATGCGTAGTTGAGGTCGGTGCGGAGCTGCTTGCAACCCATCACGATGTGGCTGCCGCCGTAGCTCTTGCGCAGGGTGATGGTCACCTTAGGCACGGTGGCTTCGCCGTAGGCATAGAGCAACTGTGCGCCATGCAGGATGACAGCGTTGTATTCCTGGCCTGTGCCGGGCAGGAATCCTGGCACGTCGACGAGGCTGACGATGGGGATATTGAATGCGTCGCAGAACCTGACGAAGCGTGCGCCCTTGCGGCTTGCGTTGACATCGAGCACGCCGGCATAGCATGAGGGCTGGTTGGCGACGATGCCTACGCTCTGTCCGTTGAAGCGGGCGAATCCCACGATGATGTTCTTGGCAAACTTAGGCTGTACCTCGAAGAATTCCCCGTTGTCGGTGATGGCAGAGATGACTTTGTACATGTCGTAAGCCATATTCGGGTCGTCGGGAAGGATCTCGTTGAGGCTGTCTTCCTTTCTGTCGATGGGGTCGTCGCAGGGCTTGCGCGGAGTCTCCTCCATGTTGTTGGAAGGAATATAGCTGAGGAGGGTCTTGATCATTTCGAGGGCCTCCTCCTCTGTGGATGCGGTGAAGTGTGTCACGCCACTCTTGGTGGAGTGGACAGAGGCGCCACCGAGATGCTCCTGGTCGACGTCCTCTCCGGTGACGGTCTTGACCACTTTGGGGCCGGTGAGGAACATGTAGGAGGTGTTCTCCATCATCAGGGTGAAGTCGGTGAGTGCGGGCGAATAGACAGCACCACCGGCGCAAGGACCGAAGATACCTGATATCTGCGGGATGACACCCGATGCGAGGATGTTGCGCTCGAAAATCTCGGCATAGCCGGCCAGAGCGTTGATACCTTCCTGGATGCGAGCGCCGCCAGAGTCGTTGATACCGATGACGGGGGCTCCCATTTTCATGCCCATGTCCATCACCTTGCATATTTTCTCGGCCATTGTCTCGGAGAGCGAACCTCCGTTGACGGTGAAGTCCTGTGCGAAGACATAGACCAGTCTGCCGTCGATGGTGCCGGAGCCTGCCACGACGCCGTCGCCGAGGAATTGCTTCTTCTCCATGCCGAAGTTGGTGCAACGATGGAGTTTAAACATGTCGAATTCCTCGAAGCTACCTTCATCGAGGAGCATGCCTATACGCTCGCGAGCGGTGTATTTGCCTCGTGCGTGCTGCTTTTCGATGGCTTTCTCGCCGCCACCGAGACGGGCCTGTTCGCGCTTGGCGACAAGGGCTTTGATCTTTTCTAATTGCTTGCTCATTTTGTTTTATGGATTTGTCTGCCCGCAAGTGCTGGCAGAGTTGCTTGAATGATTAGTGCTCGCAGAGTTCTGTAAGGATACCGCAAGTGGATTTCGGGTGCAGGAATGCGATGTTGAGGTTCTCGGCTCCCTTGCGCGGTGCCTTGTCGATGAGGCGGATGCCTTTCTCGTCGCACTCAGCCAGAGCGTTGGCTACGCCGTCTTCGATGCAGAAAGCCACATGGTGCACGCCACGGCCTCCTTTGTCGAGCCATTTCTGTATGGTGCTCTCGGGTGATGTCGGCTCAAGGAGCTCCAGCTTCACCTCGCCGCACTTCAGAAAAGCGGTCTTCACCTTCTGGTCTTCAACGACCTCTACTGCATAACACTCAAGACCCAATACTTCCTTGAAATAGGGGAGGGCTTCCTCAATGCTTGGAACTGCGATTCCAAGATGTTCAATGTGTGAGATTTTCATATAATAAAAATTTTTAGACAAGTGTCTGATTGATATGTTTGCAAAAGTAATAAATTTAATTTATATAAGGTGTATATTATTCCGAAATTTATGTTTTTTTTCTTTTCCTTGGGCGAGATTTAGAATTCGAAGAGCACTCTTCCGTTGATTTGCCTACCTGTGAGATAGTTGGGCACGGCATACTGCTGGTTGGTGACATCGGTGATCCAATAGTAGGAGTTGACGTTGTTGATGCCGAAAAGGTTGAGGCAGTCGACGCCGAGCCAGATGTTGCGGAAACCGATCTTCTTGTTCTTTTTCTTGTCGTTGTCGAGAGCCCTGAAGCTCATGCCGATATCGGCCCTTTTATAAGCCGGGGCGCGGAAGTCGAAGCTTTCGATGCCACGGTGCGGGGCGGCGAAGGGCAGTCCGTCGGCATAAGCGAGTTTGAGCGACATCTTCCAGCGTTCTGTGTTGGGGAAATAGTCAGTGAAGAAGAGGTTGAGCGAGAACCGTTGGTCTGTGGGCATCGGGATGCTCTTGCCGTGAAGTTTCATCTTGGTGTTCATCACCGAAAGGCTGATCCATGAGTCGGTGCCTGGCACAAACTCCCCATACAGTTTCATGTCGAGTCCCATGGCATGGCCGTTGGCCTCGTTCTGGCCGTAATAGACCACCTTGACGTTGTTGACGCTGTAGGGCACGAGGTTGGACATGGCTTTGAAGTAGGCCTCTGCGCTGAACCTGAAATTCCGCTCGTTCATCTTGAACCGGTAGTCGTAGGCGGCGATGAAATGGATGGAGCGCTGGCTCTTGATTTTCTTGTTGAGTGTGGCATAGGTGATGCCGTCGACGGTGGAGGTGTCGCGCAGTTCCTTGAAGAAGGGCGCCTGGTAATAGACACCGGTCGCGAATCGGAAGGTCACATCGTTGTTGAACGCGGGCACGATGCTCAGCGATGCCCTCGGACTGACGAGGCTTTCTCTGTTGAAGTTCCAATGCGAGAATCTCACTCCATAGTTGAGTGTATAGAACGTCTCCTCGCTGGCACTGCTGAATTTGTAGGTGTCTTGCACATATGCCTCGAGGCGGTTGGCTTTCAGTTCGTTACGCGTATTGAGCGTGTAGATCATATTGAGGTCTTTACCCGTATGAGGCATGGTATATCCGGCAGAGTCGCGCATCTCATATTCACGGCTGTTCTCAGTGATGCGCTCCATCTTGTAGGTGATGCCCGTCTGGTAGTCGTGTCTTCCGGCCTTGTGACGCAGGTTGAGTTTGACAGTCTCCACGTTGGCTTCCAGATAGTTGCGCGCATGGTCCATATATGTGCCCACACCGAGGTTCTCGCTTGTCTCCGTCTGGGTGAGCCAGTATTGTCCTTGTATGTCAAACTGCTCCTGCTCTTTGGTGTAGAAGGCAGAGGTGATGAGCGACAGGGATGTCTTGTCGCTGATGTGCCGGGTGATGTTGAGCATTCCGAAATAGGTGCGGAAAATGTCTTTCTCCTTTCCGTCGAAATAGACCTTGAAACTCTTGACGTTCTCAAGCGTACCGAAATGCGTCTCACGGTCTTCGGGAACGAAGTTGTAGTGGTTTTCTGAGATGTTGCCGATGACGTCTACCGTCCACCTCTTGTTGGGGTAATAGGAGAGATAGGTCTGGTAGTCGAGGAAGTTGGGCTTATACTCTCCCTTGGTTTCCAGCGAACCGAGCAGGTACCTGTTGGTCTTATACCTGAGTCCATTGCTCCATGAGAACTTCTTGGTGCTGAAGCCCACATACCCACTGGCGCCGAGGAGGCTTGCCGCCACACTCGCCTCAAATTTGCCGGGCCGTTTGTAGGTGATGTCGAGTGCCGATGACATCTTGTCGCCATATTTCGCCTCGAAGCCTCCGGTGGAGAATTGGATTTTCTCCACCATGTCGGGATTGATGACGGAGAGTCCCTCCTGCTGCCCGCTTCTCACGAGGAAAGGCCGGTAGACCTCCACATTATTGATATACACACTATTCTCGTCGAAGCTGCCTCCTCGCACGTTGTATTGCGACGACAGTTCGCTGTGGGTAGACACGCCTGCCTGACTTTGAATGAGTTCCTCCACGGCATTGCCAGAGGCCGAGGGCATGGTCTTTATGTATTTCACCTCGAGTTCTTGGGTCTGTCCCGTCTGTCGTCTTTTCTGCGAGATGAGCACCTCGTCGAGTTCGTTGTCGCTGTTCATCTGTATGACAAGCGTCTGCACCCCTTTCGGTTTCCTGAGCACCCTTGTCTTTGTCTCATATCCCACCATGGAGAACCTCACCTCTACGCTGTCGGCCGATTGGAGTTCGAAGTGAAACTCACCTTTCAAGTTGGTGAATGTCACCCTTCCTTGCTTCACGACAGCCACTGTGGCCAGTTCGAGAGGATTGTTGTTCTCGTCGCTCACCTTGCCTTTCAACGTGAAGGTCTGGGCATCAGCGGCCGCTGACGCCATGGTGAGAAAGAGGATGATGTGGATAAAAACAAATTTCAGTCTCATCTATGGTATAACGTAGTTTTTACGTTATTATTACCTTTAAAGTGATAAAAACTCCCCTTCATCGTGTTCTCATGAGCGCATCGTAGTCGTGTCCGTCGATGATTCGCTTCCTCGGTTTGTACTGAGGACTGATGAGGTCGCGGTCGGGATGATAGTATGGTGTCTCCAGTCCCGAAAGTGAGAAAAACATCTGGCAGGCGTTGTCGGTCATTGCCGGCCGGTGGAGGGCCTGCTGTATGTGCTCCACTGTCTGCGGGTGTTTTTGCAGATACTTGTCAGAGCACCACACCACCATCGGCACTCCATACTGATAGTAGAGGAGGTTGGCGGTGTCGTCGCCCGTCACCCTTGTCTTGGAGTCGCGGTAGTCGTACATCTCTTCTCCGTGGTCGGAGAAATAGACGAGGACGGTGTTTGTGTCGCGGTATTTGTCGATGATGCTGCCGATGACATAGTCGTTGTAGAACGTGGCGTTGTCGTAGTCGGCGATACTCTGTTTCTTCTCCTCGGTCATATAGGGCTCGTCCCTGCGGATGTCCTTGGTCTTGAACCGCTCAAACTGCTTCGTGGCGGGGAACCGGTCGCGCGCGTTGACATGCTGTCCCATCAGGTGGAAGACGACAAGGTTGTGTGTGCCCCGGGGACTCACGGTCTCGAAGAAATCGTCCACCAGGTCGGCGTCGTAGTCGAAGCGTTTGTCGCAGGCCATGGTGTAGGAATAGTCGCATATCTTCTTGTTGTAGAGGAACGCGTTGACGGAGAAGGTGAAGGGGGCGTCGCTGGCGTAGTTGCGCTGTATGTCCCAGACATAGACGTCCCATCCTGCCGCTTTGTAGATGGTGGGGAAGATGGGCTTCTCGAACCATTGCTCTCCGTCGGCGATGCTGTTGCAGCTGAATATCGACTTCTCGGCCATGGTCGTGATGTTGTAGGGTGAGACCACGTCGTCGAAGGCGAACAGGTTGCCGCGCTGCTGCTCTTCACGCATGCGCGGCGTGGTGGGGTTGTAGTAGCCGTAGAGGTCGGAATGCGTCTTGATGAACGACTCGCCCAGGACAAAGACCACATTGATGGTGTCTGTGTCGGCGTATGGCTTCTGGGTCGCCATGACCTCCTCGCAGAGCGCCAGTGCCCGCACCGTCTCGCTGGCAGTCACCCGCGGTCCTTGGATGGAGTAGACGAGGCTCGTCACGGTGTCGAGCGGGAATGTCTTGTGCGTGACGCCCCATTTCTCGATGTCGGCGCTGTCCTTACAGGCAAAGAGGCTGACGTAGAGCCGCGTCTGGCAGACGCCCCAGGCCAGGCAGACGACGGTGAGCAGTGTGATGACGGCCTTTGGCCTTCTCCGTTCCATGAATGCTGTGATGCGCTTGCCGCATCTCAGCGCCACGATGTAGGCGACAAGCATGATGGCCATCGCGGCATACGTCTTGATGGCGCCTGTGCAGAGGAAATAGGTCTCGAAGAACTCCGCACTCTCTTTGGCGTTGGTCTCTCCGATGAGGAGCATCACCTGCGGCGAGAGGTTGAGTCCGAAGACGAACAGCAGGAACATGCACAGGGCGAAGAGAGCAAAAGCGACGAAAAAGAAAATGCTTCTTATCCACTTGCTGCGTGTGAGATAGACGACCAGCGTACAGAGGTAGGCTATCAGCACGCTGAGTGTGAAGTAGTCCCACTCGCAGAGGAAATTCTTCGGCGTGTAGGACATCCTGGTGAGTTCGATGACGGTCTTGACCGCCAGCATCATCAGCATGAAGGTGAAGAACACAATCTCATGGCGCACTGGCCTTGAGATTTGCTCAAACCATCGGTATAGTGTGTTGAGATATCTCATCCTTTTGATATATAAGCGGATATATGCTATCTGCTGGTTTCGGCTTGCAAAGTTAGTCATTTTTTTACGATTATTCCATGAAAATGATTACCTTTGCATCATGGAATATGAAAAACTTGTGTCGGCAAGACGCAGTCACCGCACCTTTGCCGGCAGCGAACTGGAACCTTGGCAGGTGGAGTCGGTGCTCAGGGCAGCGCTCATGTCGCCTACGTCGCGCAACAATCGGTCATGGCGTTTCGTGGTGGTGGAGGACAAGACCGATCTGGAGAAACTCTCCGACGTGAAAGAGCATGGCTCGGCGTTCGTCGGTGGGGCTGCCATGGCCGTGGTCGTCACCGGGCGCCCTTCGCTCAACGACTGTTGGGTGGAAGACGGCAGCATCGCCGCCTATTCCATGCTCCTGCAGGCTGAGGACCTGGGACTGGCTTCCTGCTGGGTGCAGGTGAGAGGACGGCGGCTGAGCGACGGCACCACCTCATCGGATGTCGTACGTGGCATCCTCTCCATTCCCGAGGAAGAGGAGGTACTATGTATCATCGCGATAGGCCGCAAGGCGCTGGAGTTGCCTCCTCACGGTGATGAGGAACTCAAATGGGAGAATGTGCATATCGGCCACATGGATGACAGTGGTCTGTGACTTGTCGTCTGTCAAGACTCTTTCAAAACCGGACTCATTATGATCAACTACGACCTTACCAAAATCAAAGCCATCATCTTCGACGTAGACGGAGTGCTCAGCAAGCAAACCATCGGCATGGACGTGGAGGGAGAGCCGCTGCGCACGATGAATGTGCGTGACGGCTATGCCATCCAACTGGCTGTCAAACTCGGTCTGCACATCGTGATTCTCACTGGCGGACATTCGCCCAACATCATCTTTCGTTATGAGTACCTGGGGGTGAAAGACATCTTCATACGGTGTGCCGTCAAGATCAAGACCTATGACGAACTCCTCGCGAAATATGGGCTGAAGGACGAAGAAGTGATCTATATGGGCGACGACATCCCCGACTATGAGATCATGCGCCGCTGCGGATGTCCGTGCGCCCCGAGGGATGCTGCTCCCGACATCAAGGCCATCAGTTGCTATGTGAGCAGTTTTGACGGAGGGGAAGGTTGCGCCCGCGACGTGATAGAACAGGTGCTCCGTGCCCAAGGCAAATGGCTCTCAAGCGCGGAAGCCTTCGGGTGGTAGCTGGAACGATTTCCTTCGGGTGGTAGCCTGTGCTATCGCCTTCGGGAGATAGCCCAAACCGCCACAGCAGAAATCATCAACATCAGAGACACGCTTCGGAGTGCCTTCCAACAATGAAAAAGACAAAAATGATGAAGAAAAACCATCCTGTAGAATTGATTTTGGCGAGCCATTCCCCTCGCAGGAGGGAACTGCTCGCCGGACTCGACATAGAGTTTAGGGTGTGGGTGCTCGAAGACATCGACGAGAGCTATCCAGAAGAGCTTCCGGCAGAAGAGGTGCCTGTTTATCTTTCGAAGTCGAAGGCCAGGGCCTACCGCGATGTCATCAGCGACGACCAACTCGTCATCACTGCCGATACGGTGGTGGTGCTGGGAGATGCCGTACTGGGCAAACCTGCCGACCGGGATGAGGCTGTGGACATGCTCCGATCACTCAGCGGCCATACCCATAGGGTCATCACTGGCGTTGCCCTGACCACCACCAGTGAGCAGCGCACTTTTTCCGTTGTCTCTGAAGTGACGTTCAAGGTGCTCTCCGAAGAAGAGATAGCCTATTATGTAGATGTTTACAAGCCCTATGACAAGGCCGGTGCCTATGGCATACAGGAATGGATAGGATATGTGGGTGTGACCCAACTCAGCGGCAGCTATTTCAATGTGATGGGACTTCCTGTGCAGCGCATCTACCAGGAATTGGTAGATATGTGCGGACGCGAGGCGCTCATTCGTGGTGATAAGGCTCGCCCTTGATGATGGTGCACGCCCTGTAGATTTGCTCGACAAAGACCAGCCTCACCATCTGGTGGGAGAAGGTCATCTTGGAAAGTGACAGTTTCTCGTTGGCTCTCTTGTATACGGCGTCAGAGAAACCATAGGGGCCGCCGACGATGAACACAAGGCGCCTCACACTGAGGCTCTTTTGCGACAGCCATTGGGCAAATTCCACGCTTCTCAACTCCAGCCCCCGCTCGTCAAGCAGCACGACATGGTCGGATGGCTGCAGCAGACGGAGCATCTGCTCGCCCTCGCGCTCCTTCTGCTGCGCTGTGCTCATACTCTTCGTATTTTTCAGTTCGGGGATGACCTGCACCTCTAAGGGCATATAGTGCTTGATGCGACTCAGATAGTCGTCGACGCATGCGCCTATATGCTTGTCGGTGGTCTTGCCTGTCAAAATCAACGTGGTCTTCATCTTTTCTCTTCTCCTTTCTTTTCTGCTTTCTTTTCTGCTTTCTCGTACTTAAGGTGACGTTTGGACAGCTGTGATGGATAAAAGGACGGTCTGTTTGTGCAAAAGTATGAAAAAAAGTCGATAAGAAGTTGTCGGCCATTTCCTTTTCGAAAAAAAAGAATAAAAAAATATGGAAGACAAGTGGGACTATTCAAATAAAATGATTATCTTTGCATATCCGAGTCAAGGCTATTATCTTAAAAACACATCTTTTAATTTATATTATTATGGAAAATAACGCAGAACTTATTTTGCAGTGTGAGGAAAGAGCCAAGCAATGGCTTTCGCCCTCTTTCGACGAAGAGACGAGAAAAGCCGTTCAGGCAATGATTGACAATGAAGACAAGACCGAGCTGATCGACGCCTTCTACCGCGATTTGGAGTTTGGCACGGGTGGCTTGCGTGGCATCATGGGTGCCGGCACCAACCGTATGAACAAATACATCGTGGGTATGGCCACACAGGGTTTTGCCAACTACATCAACAAGGCTTTCCCCGGCCGCACCGACCTCAGTGTCGTGGTGGGGCACGACTGCCGCAACAACGGACGCATGTTTGCCGAGACCGTGGCCGACATCTTCTCCGCCAACGGCATCAAAGTCTATCTCTTTGAGAGCTTGAGGCCCACTCCCGAGATCTCCTTTGCCATCCGCCAGTTGGGCTGCCAGGCCGGCGTCAACGTGACCGCCTCTCACAACCCGCGCGAATATAATGGTTACAAAGCCTACTGGGACGACGGCGCTCAGGTGCTCGCTCCCCACGACAAAGGCATCATCGACGAGGTGAACAAGGTGACCATCGACGACGTGAAGTTTGAAGGCAACAAGGAACTGATCGAGATTATCGGCGGTGAGATGGACTGGGACTATCTGCAGGCAGTGAAAGAGGCCATGGTGGACCAGGATGTCATCCTTCGCCAGAAAGACCTCAACATCGTCTACTCGCCCATGCACGGCACCGGCCGTGTCATCATCCCCGAGGCTCTGCGCTCATGGGGCTTCCAGAACATCCATGTGGTGCCCGAGCAGATGGTCATCGACGGCAACTTCCCCACAGTGGTGTCGCCCAATCCTGAGAA
>CADBLU010000239.1 GCA_902795605.1 uncultured Prevotellaceae bacterium
ACGTTCGGCTACCACATGAACCATTGGGCAAGCGTCATTCTTGTCAATGGCATATACTGCCATTAACGGGAAGAAGAGGCATAACAACACAATGAGCAGTTTTTTATTCATCTTTCATTCTTGACAACTTACTCTCACAGTCCAACGATTCCGATGATATCCGTTCACTCGGTTGGTGGTCTTCTATTATGTCGGCAAAGTTAGCACATTTTTCTAAGAATTCCGCCAGATAGTAAAAATCTCTTTGATTTATCTGCAATCAAGTCTATACTTACTCATTTTATTCAAGTGGCCTCCAAGTGTGGTTTCTATGAGGCAAGCAACTTCACCCGCACCTCACATCACATATTTGTTGAGTCCGGGAATCAGCTGAACCAGACGTGCGATGAGATAGGAGACGACGAAGACGACGATGGCAAAAAGGGGGATGAAATAAGATGAGGAGAAATCGGAGATATCTATCACTTTCCGAAGCATCCTTATCACTCCTACATGCACCAGGTAGATGGCAAAACTCAGGTTGGAGACACGCAGCAGCAGCGGCACATGGCGCTCAGGCACATGCGTTCCTTTCTCCATCACAAAGAGGAAGATGGCCGCAGACTCAAACCCAGTGAAAATGCCCAGTTCATTGAGGAAAGTGATATCAGGCCGATGGAGATGTTGCGACAGCAAAATGGTGCCCATGATGCCACAAATAAAACTCACGACGGCTGCCCCGTAGACAAAATGCCTCACCCGGGCACTCACCGGATAGGTGCAGAAATAGTGCCCCAACACAAAATACCCAGTATATCCCGTGGCCAGCGTAAGACGGAACAGATTATAGTTGCCGTTCAGGAAATACATCGTCTTTAAGTCTGCACATCCCACAAGGGCAATCAGCCAAGGGATGATGAAAGTGGTGAGAAAAGCCACTATCAGGAAATACTCCTCTGTCTTTCTGTCGTTGACCACCGCCCGCAAGATAGGGACGACGACATAGAGCCCCAAGAGGGTTTTAAGAAACCAGAAATGCACAGGGCCTTGTATTAGGTCGGAGAAAAAGGACACGACACCATGGTAATTCATTAAGGCATACAAAGCCGACCAAAACAAGAAAGCACAGACGATGCGTACCACATTTTTCTTGTATAGCCGCTTGACATCCAACGGACGTGAAAGATTGAGGAACAAGGCTCCGGAGATCATGAAAAACACCGGCACGCCCCATCTGACGAGCGCGTCGTAGATGGCGGAGAACGTCCAGTTGGTGGATGGAAAACTTATCTCCCAGTTTTGTGCCGCGACATGCAGTGCAATCACTGCCAGCATGGCGACGCAACGCAAGATATCAAACTGCAAAATTCTATTCCCAGCAACCGCCTTGTTGCCCCTCGATTCTAATGACATAGTTCTCTCTTTTCAGATTGTATTGTAATAATGCCACAAAGTTTTTGATACTTCTCATTTCCCCTCACTTTTTTTTCACATCCTTGCTGTCTGCATCTTTCTCGAGACTGTTGTCTGAGTCTTTCTGGAATCTCAGAGTGTCGTTATAGAAAGTGTAGTTGCCATAGGAGGTACCCGTGTCGGTGACCAAGACACCTTTGTAGAGGTATGCATCACTCCCAGCTTTTCTGCTGCTCACGCAACGCCCCATCACGACCAATGCCAGAAGAAGGGCGGCAAACACGGCAAGGAGTGTCTTCTTCGACCCGCCCCATTTTCTGTGGGGAGAAGGTGAAGAGACGGCGGTCTGCGACTTCCTGAATTTCGACATCTGACAAATCCAGGGGGTGAAACGGATGATCTCCAAGTCAAGATACATGATCTCGTTCAAATCGCCAAAAGGCCGGATATCGCTATGGATATACAACTTCTTGTTGGCACTCTTCGCCTTGCTTTGCTCTGGCTCGGGAAAACGATAGCTGTCCTCATGCGGCAGTGGCTTACGGAAGCCCAACATCAGTTTTTCTATATTCCACCGGTTGTGCTCCACGGGGGCAAAAACTTTGATTTCCTCCTCACTGAGAGGATCCATGTCATGACTTGCGTCATCAACGTCTAATCGGCGGAAAGAGCGTAGGGCACTGAGCCGATACGGGATATGGCAGGCGCAATAGATATTCGACCACTTCAGTGGAACAGGCAACTTGCGCCAGGCTTCCTCAGCCTCGTCGATCACCTTCTCGCGCTTTGCCTTCAGCTGATTATCGCCGGTCTCATCGGGAGCGAAGAGATTGAGAAGCTCATGGTCGAAAGACCTCCATTTGAAATCGGATGCTGTGCCATAGAGATAATTGATGAGCATGGCCTGAGTGACGATTTCATCGTCCAACTCATAGAGCACGTCCACCATACCTATGGGGTAGATGCTCGAATAGCGGTCTCTTACATTTACGGTTTCTACCTTTTGGTCTTTTAAGATGAATTTTTTATAGACCTCTCCCGATGGTTGACCGTCTGCCTTGTCCTTCTCATATACTTGGTTCAACTGAGAGATGAAGTCGGAAGCCCTGTCCTGACGGACAAAGACAGGAACGGAAGCCTCGTAGATGACATCGGGCAAGTTCATGCTGATGGCGAAATTCTTACGCTGGTTGGCCATCGTCAGGAATATGCTCAACTGCTGTCGCTTGTCGGCGCACCATTCGCACAAGAGTTGCTGGACGTTTTCAGAGAAGATGTCACCTTTGACAAAGTCAAACTCCACATCCAGGAAGTCGGCATCAGTACCCTTGAATCTACTGGCTTCATGCCTCACTCGCTCGCCGACCTTCTCGCTCGAACAGTCCTGGTAATGATAGGACTGCACCTCGAAGAAATGGCGGTAACGGGTAATAAAGACAGGCATTTCCACGTCCATCATATTGTCGATAAACGTGATCCGTGTACGGATGCGGCGGTCTTTACCGTCATTCCCGCCAGACAGGTCAACAGACTTGCCCGGCTGTTCGAAATTGGGGAAATGCAGCATCTTGGCCGCCTCAGTGGCAAAGGTGACGCCAAAGGTTGACGTGCCCACAAACACCAGATGCACATACTCAGAGGAGTCGGGCCTTAGCCCTTTGCCCAACAATGGATATCTCACCACCGTGTCACTGTTTCCATCCTGGCACCGCCTGCTGACAAAGACTTTCTTGGCCCAGTCGGTATAGAAATTGAAGGGGATAAACCTCAGTTTCAGTCCGCTTTCATCATCAGAGAACAGTTGTTTGAAAAACGGCAACGTGTCGGTCTGGAGCGCCCTGTAGGTGTCGAAGTCCTCAAAGACACAAGTGATAGAAAGTCCGGGATTGAGGGCTGCCTTCCGCTCCATCAGATAGTCGGTGATGTTTTTCACACACTCGATGTTGGTGGCATCGTGGTCGGGCAGCGAGCGGTTGCCCACCACATAGATGGAGTGGGCCTTCTCCAGGCGCAATCCCTCGTAGGTCTCCATCGACGTGCGGTGGCCAGTGCGAATAATGACACGCTCAAGATCCTTGCTGCACACCGATTCTATCAACCGGCTCCGGATGTAGTCGGTAGACAACGAACTCACCATGAGCACATAGGCGTCAGGATACTCCTTGCATATAGAGGCGATGATAGAAGGCGCCACATCGTCGTAGCCCAACACCACCACATGTCCCGAATCGACATAAGAATTGACACCGTTGTTGTAGTTGTCTACACGGCGGCTGATCATATTGGTGATAAAAGAGATCAGCATGCCTGTGAAAACCACCACGCCCAACAGATAGATGACACATGCCACCACCAGTGTGCCCGACTTCGACTCGCCATCCAGATAGATGGCATTCAGGGCATTGGAGTCGATCAGCAGATAGAAAGGATAGACCAACGGCGACACATGATTGATGTCGTGCACTTCCGACATCGGAAACAAAGCCACCAAAGACCATGCTATCAGCAGGGTGACCATCGCGATAATGAGAAGTATCACAAACTGATATCCCATGCTGTGCGACAAGGCCCTGTCCATCCACAGACTGAGACCTCCCAACTTCCTTTTCGTATGAATGCGCTCGCCTCTCATATATTTTATTAAGGAATAAGAAACAATGTTTATCCATGTTGGGCTGTAATGAGCCTGCAACCGGCAGTGACCGGACAAGCCGTCGGCCGACATGAATCTTCAAAAAACAAAAGTAGGAAAAAAAAATGATATAGAGCGTCTTTCAGCAGATTTTTATATCTTTCCTCTATAAATAGTAAACAAATTGCCCCGCAGAAGTAACTAAATACGCATAAATCATTGACATAGAGACATACCACCCCA
>CADBLU010000240.1 GCA_902795605.1 uncultured Prevotellaceae bacterium
AAACAAGAAAGAACCGCGAACACGCTCCGCCGTCGAACAAATGGGCCTTCCGGTGTCTGGCTGCGGAACTCGCGGCTTCGCCGCTCAGACAGTCCTCGCCCGAGAGAGACGACACCGGAAGGCCTCATTTGTTACCGACGGCTCCCGCTATCGTTCGCCTGACAAACACCCCGCCACTTGTCGTGGCAGACATGCGATGCGGTTTTAATACTTGTCGTGGCAGACATGCGAAGCGGTTTTTGAGTTTCTCTTCAATAACTGGAGTTGAACTTGCGGAGGTTGAATTTATTAATTTCGAGGTAAAAATCATCCTTTTACATCTCAGGCGGCTGGGCATTTGCCCGGCCGCTTTTCGTAGAGAAAAATGTGATTATATGCTTATGCCAGCTGGTTATAGCCGTGCTTGTAACAAAGAAATAAAAACAAGTTACAAATAAAAATAACAATTTCGGATAATCAGTGTATTTTTGCAACGTGGTTAATGGCTCTCGCCAACCTCGAAAGGAAATGTTCCACCAAAACTCTATCACGATTACTACCTAATTTATTATCAATATTCATTATTCTTATTTTCAATTTAACATTACTCCTATGAAAAAAATCTTTACCCTTTTCACTTTCGTATTCATCTGCGCCAGTATGTTCGGCCAGGCGAAATACGTTGACTTGGTAGAAAATGGCCACATGGAGGAAGAGCAGTCTGAAGACTGGTCATGCTTCTGGGTACATGAGTGGCGCACGAATGATGTCCAGACTTCAGGCTTTGCCAATATTGTGGAAGACCCGTTGGATCCCAAGAACCACTGCGCCAAGGTGGTGGTGCGTACTGAAGCCGAGGCTGACGAGGCCGGCACAAAGGTGAAACCCGACGGACAGGAGAGCCTGGCTAGTTGGGACTCCCAGTTCTTTATCTATGTCAAGCAGAAAATTGAGAGCGGCAAAAAACTGAAGCTCACCATGCGAGTAAGAGCCGACAAAGCTTGCCAAATCGAGACACAGGCCCACTGGGCACCGGGAGACTATAACCACTACCAGCTCTTCGGCAATCTCAATGTCACTGACCAGTGGACAAAGATTGAGGTAGAGACCAACACCAACACCTCTCAGACACAGGAAGAAGCCGGTAAGGAGATGCACACCGTGGCTTTCAACCTCTCCACGATGACCGACGGCAACGTGTTCTATTTCGATGACATCAAGCTGGAGGTGAAGGATATCGCAGACAACGCATTCACGGGATGGTTGAACATGCTCCGCAACACCGACCTGACCAGCGAGACCATCAATGACAAAGTGGTGAATGGCTACAGCTACTACACCGGCCGCGACGCTGAAATCGGTGAAGACCTGCCTGCACGTATCGTCATCGATCCCAAGGACGGAAAGCCTGCCTTCAATATCACCTCTCTTGAGCCTGCGTTTGAAGGTACAAAGACGACGACTGTCGAAGATCCTGAGACAGGTGACGTAACAACGATCGAGGAACCCAGCGGTGTCTTCTACCAGCATGTGTATAGGCAAAATGAGACATCAGGAGAGTGGGAGTGGATCGATCAGGAAATCACGGACTGGTCAACACAGTTCTTCGTATCCCAGCCACACAAATTCCAACTCAACCAAAAAGTACGCTTCGTGATGTGGGCACGTGCTGACAAACCGGCACAGATAGAGTCGCAGATTCACAGGGCTCCTGGTGATTACAAACACTATGTGTTCCTTGGCAACTTCGACTTGACTGAAGATTGGCAGAAGTTTGAGGTGGAAACCACCATTACTGACGGTGCGCAAGAGGGCGGATGGACTGCCGCCTTCAACAGCAACAAACTCAGGGAAGCCAACAACTATTACTTCCGCTTCGAGGAGTTCAGCATCAATGAAGCTGACGCGACCGATGAAGACCGCACTATCGGCGAGGAGAGCATCGTCTTGCCCATACCTGAGAATGAGGAGCCGCAAGTCGTCATGGTGGACTTGACAGAGGCCATGAAAGTGTTGGAAATCGATGACTTCAAGACGATGATCACGAGCGACAAGATTTTGAAGGCACTCACTGAAGATGAGACGTTCATGGGTGATGGCATCAATCCTGTCTATGACGGTCTTATCCTCAACAACAAAGGCTTCTACGATGAGAATGGCACATTGAACATTGAGGTGGACGACAGCGAGTCGGCTGACAACAAGGCTGCCTTCGTCATCACCAACCTTGGTGAGCCTCTGACAGAACCCGTCGAGACCAAGTTCTGCTTCGATAAAGGCGGCTGGTACTATGTGCTCAACGTCACGTTCGTCAGCGCTAAAGACTTTAACGACGGCATCGAGCTTCCGACTGCTTCGGGCAAGAACAGTGGCGCTATCTACGACCTCTCTGGCCGCAGGGTCAAATCTCCTGTGAAGGGCGTCTATATCCAGAACGGCAAGAAGTACATCAAGTAAGAGGAGTATAGGAGTTTGGGAGTTTAGGAGTTTAGACATGTGTCTCGTGAGATATTGGCATTGCCAACAGAATGAGAACTGCTCAGAATCTTCGTCAAAGCTCCAAATCTGCTGAACTATCATATAATAACAATGGCGGCGGGCTGACCGCCGCCATTGTTATTTTCGCTTCGCTTCGGGTTATCGTCCCGAATCATGACTCCTAAACACCGGAGACTTGAACGAATGAAATTCGACATAAAAATCATCCACCACTGCCGGTCGGCAATGGTGGATGATTTTTATGCGAGAGAGGGATACCCCCGTCTTTCTCTGAATGAATGTTTTCCGTCTATTTTGAGTATCTTCGGCGGATGTCGTTGTAGGCGGCCACCCAGTCGGTGTCGAGTGAGAACTTGGTCAGGAAGCCCTCGTTGGTGATATAGGCGAGCACGTACTCCTTGTTGGGGTCGTGGAAGCGCGGATGGGCCAGGCTGATGCTTTTGAACTGGTTGATGACAGCCGGGCGGTCTTTCTTTGCTGTCATGGCGAGACGTCCCTGGAAGAGGTTGATGAACTGGAAGAGAGCGAGCGCCTGATGGTCGAGCATGGTGGCCGAGCTGTCGGGTGTGAGCTTATACGACATGGAGCCGAGGTAGTAGAGCGCGTCCTTCTTGAACGTGGCTATTTTGCGCTCGTCGAGCGAGCGTGAGGTGTCATCGGCCACGGCTTTGGCCATTCGGATGGCTTCGTTGTAGGCCTCTTGGGCCGATGCTCCGGTCATAAAGGCCAGCAGTGCAAGTGTGTAAAGTAAACGTTTCATCATATTTTCTCTGTTTTTTCTTTTTCTTTATTTGGTCGGGATGCCGGCAGGTGCCGGTGTGTCCGTCTTTATTGCCGTTGGAGTGTAAGGTGGTGCGTGATACAGGGAGGCAGTTCCTCCTGATAGTGCGTCACCATGATGAGCGTCTTGTCGCGTCGCCGGCAGAACGCCTCAATGATATCTTTCACCATCTGCCGGTTGGTGTCGTCGAGTCCGTGGAGCGGTTCGTCGAGGATGAGCAGTTGCGGGTCTTTGACGAAGGCGCGTGCCAGCAACACCAGACGCTGCTCGCCGCTTGACAGCGACATGAATGTGCGGTCGTGCAGTTGGCCGATGCCGAAGATGTCCATCCACCATCGGCAGCGTTCGTACTCCTCCTCTGAGGGTCGCACATAGAGTCCCACGGAGTCTTTGAGTCCGCTGGCCACGATGTGCACGGCTGGCAGGTCTTTCTTGTAGGCCCTGTGCATCTCGGGCGACACATACCCGATGTGCCTCTTGATGTCCCAGATGGTCTCACCAGAGCCTCTCGGCCTGTCGAAGAGGGTGATGTCGCAGGCGTAGCTCTGCGGGTTGTCTGCACAGACGAGGCTGAGCAGTGTCGACTTTCCCGAGCCGTTGTCGCCGCTGAGCGCCCATCGCTCTCCGTTTCTCACCACCCAGTCTAGATCTCTCAGGATGGTGCGCTCGCCATATCTGATGCTCACCCGGCGCATCCTCACCACCTCTTCGGCATGATAGGCCTCGTCGGTATAGGGCAGCGAGATGATGGCTTGCTCGCGCTCCTTCGTGAGCACGTGTGTCGGCCTCTGCCGTCGGGTGGCGAGATAGGTCTCGCGTGTCATTTTCCCGCCCACTGTCATGCCCTTCACTTCCACCACATGGGTGATGAACGGCGGAATGTCGTCGGTCTTGGCCAATATGAGAATCAGCTGCAGGGCGTATTCACCGCTGAGCCGGCCGAGGAGTTCGGCGAGTTGCGCTCTTGTGGAAGCGTCGAGCCCGATAAACGGGTTGTCCATGATGAGGATGCGGGGCTTCGGAAACAAGGCTTTCACCAGTTGGAATTTCCTCAGTTCGCCGCTCGACAGCAAGATGATGTATTCATCGAGCAGACGGTCGATGCCCAGCAGTCCGTAGAGATGGCGCTGCATGTCGCGGCGCTCGGGTGTGTCGGGGCCGGTCAGCAGAAACTCCTCCTCGAGGAGTGCGCCTGCCGTGGGTGTCTGCTCGTCGATGTCGTGCTGGTTCCACCGCTGTTGCAGGTAGTAGGTGGTGTCGTTGTCGCCGCCATAGGTGTCTCTGAACGAGATGTAGCGGATGTTGTCGGCCGCCAGTGTGTGGGTGCTCGGTGTGAAATCGTAGACCGGTGCGCTCATGAGGAGCGGATGCCGGCCGATGAGGATATCGTTGAGCATCGTCTTGCCACCGCCATTCGGTCCCACGATGGCGATGTGCTCGCCGTCGAGCGCCGTGAAGTCGACAGGGTGCGCCATACGCCATTTGGGCATCCGTGTCACCCCTTGCCTTATGCTGATGGTGGCTTGCATACGCGCTGCTTGTTTTTGTTCACAAAGTCTTTCCATCCTTTGAAGGAGGCCTGCGAGTCGGGGCGTCCCATCTGCAGGTAGTGGCAGTAAGCCGCTCCGAGGGCGTCGGTGGCGTCGAGGAAGCGGGGCATGTCCTCCTCAGGGATGGAGAGCATCCGGCGAAGCATGCCCGCCACTTGCTGCTTCGAGGCGCCACCGTTTCCGGTGATGGCCATTTTGATTTTCAGCGGAGCATACTCATGGATAGGGATGTCGCGCTGTATGGCTGCCGCGATGGCCACTCCCTGTGCCCGTCCGAGTTTGAGCATCGACTGTACGTTGTTGCCGAAGAATGGCGACTCGATGGCCATCTCGTCGGGCAGGTAGGCATCGATGATGCCCGTCACCCGCTCCAGGATATGTCCCAGTTTGAGATAGGGGTCGGCCATTTTCCTCAGGTCGATGACTCCCATTACCTGTACGGCCACTTGTGAGCCTTTCACCTGTATGACGGCGTAGCCCATGATGGTGGTGCCGGGGTCGATGCCAAGTATGACTTTCTCTGTCATCTGTCGAGGAACGGGTTTTCTCTCAGTTCGTTGCCCATGGTCGACTGCGGGCCGTGGCCGGGCAGGATGACCGTCTCGTCGGGCAGTTGTGCCAGAAGGCGGAGGCTCTGTATGATTTGCATCATGCTGCCGCCGGGCAGGTCTGTCCGCCCGATGGAGCGTTGGAAGAGCGTGTCGCCTGTGAGCAGTGTATGCTCCTGGCTGATATAGTAGCACACGGAGCCACGTGAGTGGCCTGGTGTGTGGATGACGCTGATGGTGTGTGAGCCGAATCGCAGTTCGTCGCCGTCGGCCACAAAGCCTTTCACCTGTGGATAGTTGATGTCGGGCTGATAGCCGATGAACTGCACGGCCTGCTCGGGCAATGTCTGCATGAAGGACAGGTCGTCGGCATGGCAGACAGGTTTCAGTCCGAATTGCGTGTCGATGGTGTCGATGCCGAAGTTGTGGTCCACATGGCCGTGTGTGCAGAGCAGGTGCAGCGGTTTCAGGCCGTTGTCGCGAATGTAGCGTGTGACGGCTTCCCGCTCAGTCTGGAAGAATGCGCCGCAGTCTACGATGACACATTCGCGTGTCTCGTCGCTCACCACATAGCAGTTCTCCTGCAGCATGTTGCACACAAATCTCTCTATCTTGATCATATCGGTAAGTATATGAGGTGTTTCTCTGCAAACCACTCGTCGTGGAACCAGTCGCTGAGGTGGCTCACCTCGACGATGCGCTTGAAGGGAGCCGTCTCGGCGCTGATGTCGCCGCCCTTGAGGCACAGGATGCCGTTGGCGATGGCGTTGCGCTGGCGGCGCGAGATGTTTTTGCGCACGAGGCGCACGAGGTCGGGCAGCGGCATGACCGCCCTGCTGACGACGAAATCGTAGGAGCCATGCTCCTCCTCGCCCCGGATGTGCGTGGCACGTACATTGGTGAGTCCGATGGCCTTTGCCACCTCTTCCACCACTCTGATTTTCTTCCCGGTGCCGTCGATGAGATGGAACCCGCATTCGGGCCATAGGATGGCGAGCGGGATACCGGGGAATCCGCCTCCTGTGCCCAGGTCAAGTATCTCGGTGCCTTTGACGGGATGCAGTTCATGGGCAATGGCGAGCGAGTGGAGCACATGGTGTGTATAGAGGTGCTCGATGTCTTTCCTCGAGATGACATTGATTTTCTGGTTCCAGTCGGAATAGAGGTCGTAGAGCGCCCCAAATTGTTCTTGCTGGCGCTCGGTCAGGTCGGGAAAATAGCGTAGTATCTCGTTCATTGCCTCATGAGGTGTTTGATGTCGGAGTATTTCACTTCCACCTGTATCTCACCCTTCTCGCGGTCGGCGATCTCGCCCGTGACATAGACGAAGGTGACAGACCTGTCGCCCAGGATGAAGTTGGAGGTGGGGTAGGGCTCCACGTTGATGAAGTAGCCGGCCTCACGCAGTTGGGCTTCGGTCTTGTTGGCCGTCTGGCGCATGAGCTGGCGGGTGATGGCCTCGCTGAGTCCGCGCTCCGCCCCATGCACGAAGAGGTCGTCGAGGGTGAGCAGGCGCTTGTGGGCCAGGTCGATGTTGCGGCACACGGTATAGGTAGTGCTGATGGCGCCCTGCCGTGTGGTGATGACGCCTTTGTAGCAGAGGATACTGTCCTTACCCTCCTCGATGCTTGTGCGCAGCAGATATCCTATGCTGGCGGCTTCAGCATCGCCCTCTTCTCCGTAGAGTCCTGTGTAGAAGGTGCGGTAGTCGTCGCAATATCTCTTGATGAAGGAGTCGACGGCCACTTGTGGGGTGAGCGTCGTGTCAGTCAGAGAGAGGTATTCGGGTGAGAGGATGCCAGAGCGCAGCAGGCTGTCGTTGACAGGAGCGTATTCCTTGTTGGCCAGTGTGACCAGTTGGATGTCCACATCGCACCGGGGAGTGCTCACCGAGTCGGAGAGCGGCGTGCCTCCTTTGGCTTGGAGGGTGTCGAGGACGATGCCCATCTCCCGCATCGTGGGCTTGTGCCTACATCCGGCTGCCACGAGGCAAAGAGCCAGTATGAATAGTGTCAAAATGCTGTATCTCATTCCATACATTTCTAATCCTGCCAGTCTTATCCTGCTTGCGGACAATGCCGCTTTGTTTTAGTCTTGCAAAATTAATAAAACCTCGCTTTCCCGCAAAAATATGGACTGCATTTTAAATAATGTTATATATTTTTTGCTTTCCGATTGATAGAAATGATTTTCTCTTGGACAAATTCCTCCAGATATGCAGAGATGGCATGAAAAGCTGCGAATAGCTTGTGAGGAATCATGATTTTTTTGTAATTTTGCCGTATCTGCACAAGAAACTTAAAAAGCGCACACCGGAGTGAACCGGTAAACCGGCTTGTCTGTTGCGCTTCTATACCATCATATCACATGGGCAATTCTTCGAATAGCGATAATGGACACTTTGCGTTATCAGGAAAAAACCTTGGTCCCTGCCGGGAACTGGTAGGTAACATCTATGTCATGTTATTCTTCGTCCACACGCCTCTTCATCCATGGTCGGAGGCTAAAAAGGAGGAGGCATTCCGTCAGACTTGGTCGTCTATCGGATACATGAAAAAAGAAGCGGTCCGCTACGGAGCGGGTGTCGATATGCGAGTGGCGTGGTTTGAATACAGCCTGCCCTTTGAGCACGACAAGGAGTTGAAATGGTATCACACCATCTTGCGAGACTATTTCCACAATGAGAGCATGGCTGATTTGCTGAAATACTACGAGGGATATTTCAAGGTCGACAATGCGGCTATCGTCTTTTTGTTCAACAGCTCAGACAGAAGCCATTGCTATATGTCTACCAAGGCTTTTCCATATTGGAAAGAAGAGTTTGGTGTTATCTTCTTTGGGAAAGACTTTCACGACAATTACCTTACCCATGAGTTTCTGCACCTCTTCGGAGCCATCGACCTCTACGACTACGACAATGAGGGAGTAAGAGCTGTCGCAGAGCAATATTTTCCTGATAGCATCATGATGAAATCCACTTATGTCATCGACGAACTGACGGCATATCTTATCGGTTGGACCAAACAGCCGTCGCCGAAGGTCTTACAGTTTTTGTCAAAGACAAAGGGACTGAGGAAAGGATAGAAAACAGGTCACAGTCATCCAATGTGAGACATTTTGAGTTGAATGGCAGGGTAGATAAAAAATCTTCAAATATTATTATTCATATCAATTATTTTTCATTATCTTTGCATGATAAGAGGACACACAACATTCCTTGTTTGTCTTCGGTTACTATACACAACAGAAAAATATGCTTAGAAAAGTCAGAATCACATTGGCAACAGTGATGTTTATTGGCATTACTTTGCTCTTTCTCGATTTCACCGGCACTTTGCACCACTGGTTGTCATGGATGCCGAAGATACAGTTTCTTCCCGCCCTTCTGGCCCTGAACTTTGTGGTGCTGGCGGCGCTTCTGCTGCTCACGCTGATCTTTGGCCGCATCTACTGTTCGGTCATCTGTCCACTCGGCGTGATGCAGGATGTGATGGCCCGCCTGCGGCGCAAGCGCAACAAGTATTCCTACTCTAAGGCGGTCAGTTGGCTCCGTTACACTATGCTCGGTGTGATGGTGGCGGCCTTTGTGGCCGGTCTTGGTTCGCTGGTGGCGCTCCTTGCTCCCTACAGCAGCTACGGCCGCATCGTCACCCACCTGTTGCAGCCGTTGTGGAAGTTGGGCAACAATGCGCTTGCCACCGTAGCCGAGAATGCCGACAGTTACGCCTTTTATTCGACCGAAGTGTGGATGAAGAGCCTGCCCACGTTGGTGGTGGCTCTTGTCACGTTTGTCATCATCGCCGTGTTGGCGTGGCGCCACGGCCGCACCTACTGCAACACCATCTGTCCGGTGGGCACCCTGCTGGGCTTTTTTGCCCGTTTCTCGTGGCTGAAGGTGCATTTCGACGAGAGCAAATGCCGCAATTGTGCCGCATGTAGCCGCAACTGCAAGGCCGCGTGTATCGACTTTAAGACTCACAGTGTGGATTACAGCCGTTGCGTGGCTTGTGGCAACTGTTTGGAGCACTGTAAGTTTGATGCCTTGCATTATAGCCATCCTTCAAAGTCGCAGAAAGAGGCTGTGCCATCCGGTGAGCCAGCACCTGCGGTCGATGGGAGCAAGCGTTCGTTCCTCGCCGTCACGGCATTGGGCGTCACTGCCGCCCTGGCACAGGAGAAGAAGAAGGTGGACGGCGGACTGGCGGTTATCGCAGACAAGGTGGCCCCTGAGCGGCAGACGCCCATCACTCCTCCGGGTTCGCTGAGTGCGAGAAACATGGCCCGCAAGTGTACTGCCTGTCAGTTGTGTGTGTCGGAGTGCCCCAATGAGGTGCTGCGGCCTTCGGGAGGACTG
>CADBLU010000241.1 GCA_902795605.1 uncultured Prevotellaceae bacterium
GACAGGAACTTTATCGAAGCAATTACTTCTTAGGTGGGACCTTTGGTTTTCTCCTAAGAAGCAATGTCGCATGACTGAGTAGTTACACTCACACCACGCCCGTCAACACAAATGGGGCGTGCCAACAATTTGACACTCCCCATTGATGTCGACGGGTGGCTGTGAGGCCCGCACCCTATGACCGGCCGCGGTCATGACGACGGTCAGTCGCCATCGGGAGTGATGAGATTGTAGCCTTTTCCGTGGATGTTGATGATCTCTATCTGGTCGTCGTCCTTGAGGTGCTTGCGCAACTTGGTGATGTAGACGTCCATGGAGCGAGCGTTGAAGTAGTTGTCGTCGATCCAGATGGTCTTCAGGGCGAAGTCGCGCTGCAAGATCTCGTTGGCGTGGGCGCAGAGCAGTGCCAGCAGTTCATTCTCCTTGGTGGTGAGCTTGGTCTGCTTCTCGCCGATGGTGAGCAACTGCTTCTGGGTGTCGAAGATGAAGCGGCCGATGTGATAGACGGTCGACTCTTTGCTCTTCTTTCCCTTCACACGCCTGAGGATGGCCTCGATGCGCATCACCAGCTCCTCCATGGAGAATGGTTTGGTGATATAGTCGTCGGCGCCAATCTTGAAGCCCTCGAGGATATCCTCCTTGAGCTGCTTGGCAGTGAGGAAGATGATAGGTATCTCGGCATTCGCCTGCCTGATCTCAGCGGCGAGGGTGAAGCCGTCTTTCTTAGGCATCATCACGTCGAGGACGCAGATGTCGAACTTACTTTTCAGAAACTCTCTATATCCGGCCTCACCGTCGAGGCAGAGCTCTGCCACGTAGCCTTTGGCCTGGAGATACTCGCGAAGCAGCATGCCGAGGTTCTCCTCGTCTTCGCACAACAGAATTCTCAACTTTTCTTCCATAATGCTATTCGTCTTTGATAATTGGTAATGAGATAGTAAATTTTGTTCCTTTTCCATATTCGCTCTCCACGCGGATCTCGCCCTTGTGCAGACTTACGATATTCTTCACGTAGGCCAGACCCAGACCGAAGCCCTTCACGTCGTGGACATTGCCCGTGTGCACCCTGTAGAACTTCTCGAAAATCTTCTTCAGGTTCTCTTTCTTGATGCCCATGCCGTCGTCCTGGATGGAGAGGAAGACGTGCTCGTCGTCGTTCCACGTACGCAGGAGGAGGTTGACGGGCTTGTCGGGTTTGCGGTACTTGATGGCGTTGTCAAGCAGGTTGAAGATGACATTGGTGAAATGCATCTCGTCTACATAGATGATAGAGTCGACGGCTCCCACCTCTGTCTGTATCTTGCCGCCGGTGTGCTCCACCCTGAGGGTGAAGGTGCCGGCCACGCTCTCCATCATCTCGTTGAGGTCGAGCTTTTTCTTCTTGAAGATGGTGTCCTGCTTGTCGAACATCGACATCTGCAGCACCTTCTCCACGAGGAAGCGCAACCGCTTCGACTCTTCCTGTATGGCACTTCCTATATGGTTCATCAGCGCCGGCGACTTCGTGAGCGACTGGTCGTTGAGCATCTGCGCGGCGAGCGAGATGCTGGCAATCGGCGTCTTGAGCTCATGCGTCATATTGTTGATGAAGTCGTTTTTAATCTCCGAGTAGCGCTTCTGCCTGAAAATCACCACGATAGTGAACACGAAGGTGATGAGCAGGATGACGGTGAACACGATGGCCGGTATCATGAAGCGGATACTCGAGAAGATGTACTTGTTCATCTGCGGGAAGTGGATTTTCACCTTTCCCGTCTTGTTGGAGGGGTCGTTGCGGTAGAGCACCTGCTCATAGGTGTACTCCTCGCCCTCCTCGTCGTAGTCGGGACAGCGGTAGACCTCGCGGCCTTCCTGCGTCGACACGGTGAAATGATAGGGGATGCCGATGCCGTTGTTCTGCAGTTCGGTCTTCAGCTCCTGATCGAGGATACGGAAGTTCACACGCTCCTCCAATGGCTTCTCCGACGCGGAATAGAGGATGTTCATCACCACGCGGTCGAGCAATGCCTTCTGATAGACATAGCGGTTGCGCACGATCTCCTGCATCGACTTGTTGGTCTGCGACAGGGTGCTCCGGTCGTTGCGCACGACGAGAATCTTGGGCATCGTCGAAGGACTCACCTCACTGGTGCGACTCTCAAAAGAGTCGTATACCTTGCCGTGGGGCAGATAGGGGTCGAGCGCGCTGGTCACGGCGGTGTCGCTGGCCAGCCTCCTGCGTGCCGCGGCACTGACGTCCTTCTCCAGGAAACGGAGGGTCTCGTTGAGTTCCAGGTTGCGCGACACTTGGTTGAGCGAGCGTGTCACCGACTCGTCAAACTGCTCCTTCTTCATGCTCACCATCTCGCTGATGTACTTGAGTTGCAAGAACAGCAAGGCGAGGAAAGAGAGGCCCATGATTGTGGCAACCGTCCATATCGTTTTCTTCTTCATACTTGCAAAGATAAAGAAAAGGTCCATTCATTAACACATTTAAGTTAAATTATTTACCATATTTGCCATAATTTAACATATTTCCCCAAATGTAGTTAATAATTATCAACTACATTTCTCATCTCTCCGCCCATGCACGCTGTAGAGACGGGATTCTTCCCGTCTCCCCCTCCCTCGCCTTTAATAGCCCTCCATAAAAAAAAGCCCCGTGTCAATAGTCCCATCGCCATGAGGCCCAGTTCCCAAAGGCCCCTATAGAAGCCCAGTTGAAGAGGCCCAGTTGAAGCCCCCGATAGAAGCCCAGTTGAAGAGGCCCCGTGTTAGTGTCCGGTAGGCTGCGGTTTTGCCGCAGCTCAAAGATAGGCTGCACCTCGGAAAAGCTCGAATAAATTTGGCTTTTCTCTCGGTTTGCACTATCTTTGCAGTGTCTTTTCGGCGGCCTGAGGACAAGGGCGGATGCTGAAGCCAGACAATTATCTGATAGCAAGACGATGAAAGAAGAATATGCCTCATACCTGTCATTCCTGCGCTACTGCGTAGACGACAGTGCCGTGCCCCCACCCTGCGTGTCATCCATCGACTGGGACAAGCTCTATATCTTTGCTCGCCAGCAGACGGTGGAGGCCACATTCTGGCACGGCATCGAGCGTCTCGACCGCAGCGGCGTCATCCGGTTGGGTGAAGAGACGGTGCTCAACTGGATGGCGAGAGTGAAGAAAGTGGAGAGAAACAACCGCATCACCTATAAGAAGGCGGCATGGGTGTGGAAGAATTTCATGAAGGAGGGCTTCCGCTCCTGTGTGCTCAAAGGCCAGGGCAACTCTCTGCTCTACCCCACGCCTTACATGCGCACCTCGGGCGACATCGACATCTGGGTGGAAGGCGGCGACGAGAAGGTCATCGCCTACGTCGACTCCATCGTGCCTGGGTTCCGCCGCATCTATCACCACATCGAATTCATCAAGGCCGGCAAAGTGCCCATCGAGGTGCACTACCGCCCCTCTTGGATGAGCAACCCGCTGCACAACATGAGGCTCCAGCGGTGGTTCATCGACCACAGCGACGCCTGTTTTTCTAATAAGGTGGAGGAATTCGGCTTCTGCGTGCCCACGTTCGAGTTCAACTGCATCTACCTGCTCGCCCATTTCTATACCCATCTGCTGCGCGAGGGCGTCGGCCTCCGCCATGTGGTGGACTACTACCACCTGCTGCGCCGCAACGTCTCGCAACCTCGCCCCACGGAGAAGGAACTGCGGCGGCTGGGACTCCACAAGGTGGCCCAGGCACTGATGTGGGTGCTTCACGAATACTTGGGTGCCGACAGCGAGTGGCTCCTCTGCCAGCCCGACGAGCGGCTCGGACGCCTGCTGACGCGCGAGATCCTCGAGGGCGGCAATTTCGGCAAATGGGACGAGCGCGCCCTCGGCGGCACACCCCACAGCGCCCTTCAGCGCAACCTTCGTGTGGCGAAGCGCGACTGGCAACTGGTGCGCTATTTTCCTTCAGAGTGTCTCACCGAGCCCCTCTTCCGCCTCTACCATTTCTACTGGCGCCTGCGCCACCGTCCGCCGAAGAGGGCAAAAAAGTCATAGACGAAGGC
>CADBLU010000242.1 GCA_902795605.1 uncultured Prevotellaceae bacterium
ATTATTACTTTTCCGACATCAGGAGGCTACTCCCTCCACTTTTTGCCAGAAATTACGCATCAAAAAAACTTTTGCGGATTTTGGGAAGAATTCTTCTGAGCGCCATGCTGGCATTGACATGCACATTGGCCTACGCGCAAACAGAGATTACTGGCACTGTCGTCGATGAGACCGGCGAGGGTGTCATCGGCGCGACTGTCATGGAGAAGGGAACGTCCAACGGTGCCGTGACCGACCTGGACGGAAACTTCACCCTGAAAGTACAACCCGGAACCACGCTCGTCATCACCTATATCGGCTATGACGCCGTGGAGATAGGGGCTGCTTCGGGAATGACTGTTCAACTGAAAGAGAATGCCAGTGAGCTGGCAGAGGTCGTCGTCACCGGTTATACCACACAGCGTAAAGCCGACCTCACCGGTTCGGTGGCTGTCGTGAAGACCGATGAACTGAAGACGTCGTCGGACACTGACCCCATGCGTGCCCTGCAAGGTAAAGTGCCGGGCATGACCATTACGAGCGACGGCTCTCCGGTGGGTGCTGGTAGAGTGCGTATCCGTGGTATCGGTTCGTTCAACACCTCGCAGGATCCCCTCTTCATCATCGACGGTGTGCCCACGACCACCAACCTCAACACGCTCAACATGAACGATATCGAGTCGATGCAGGTGTTGAAAGACGCTGCTTCGGCCAGTATCTACGGTTCGCGTGCTGCCAACGGTGTGATCATCATCACCACCCGTTCGGGAAAGAAGGGCGACAAGGTGAAGGTGGACTTCTCTGCCAACCTGACGGCCCAGTTCTACAACTCGCAGACCATGATGAAACTCGCCAACACTGCCGAGTATGCCACCTCGATGGCACAGGCAGCCCTCAACGACGGTCTCGATCCCGTGGCCTACGCCTCCAACTACGGACTGAACCTGAACGCCTCGGCAGGTACTCCTATCCGTGCCTACAACCCCGCCACCGGCCAGTATAACGAGTATACGGTGAACGGCTTTTACGACGGATACATCAACTCGAAGAAGACCATGCGGTTCAGCGATACCGACTGGCTCGACGAGATTTCCCGCACAGGCTTCGCACAAAACTACGACCTTTCTATCTCAAACGCCACAGAGAAGAGTTCGGCGCTCGTCTCTTTCGGCTACAAGAAGAACAACGGTATCCTCAAGTACACCGACTTCGAGAGCTTCTCAGGACGTGTCAACACCAGCTTCAAGGTCAACAAACTGGTCACCCTCGGTGAGAACCTCACTATCACCTATTCTAATCAGGTGGACTGCCAACCTCTGGAGAATGCCCTGAAGATGTCTCCCACAGTGCCTGTCTATGAAGAGGACGGCAAGACCTTCTCAGGTCCTGTCGGTGGTATGAGCGACCGCCAGAACCCGCTGCGCGAACTCTATCACAACCGCGACAACCGCCTCAAGATCTGGCGTATCTTCGGCAATGCCTTTGTCAACATCACCCCGATCAAGGGCCTTACCCTCCGCTCCAACTTCGGTATCGACTACGACGCAGGCTTCATCCACAGCGTCACCTACACCTGGCACTCCGACGTGGTGAACAACAGCACCTCTGCTTCCACCGTCTCTCAGGCCAACGATATGAAGTGGACCTGGTCGAACACCGCCACTTACAACTTCAACATCGGTCCCGAGCACACTTTCGACCTGCTCGCCGGTATTGAGCTCTACAGCCAGAACCGCGACGACTTCTCCGCCTATGCGCAGATGTACGCCATCGAGAATTTCAACTATATGTGGCCCAACGCCGCCACCGGCACACAGCGCGCCAATGGTATCGAGGAAGGCTACAACCTCGTGTCTCTCTTCGGCAAGGTCAACTACAACTGGAAGGACCTGCTCCTCGCCTCGTTCACCATCCGTCGTGACGGTTCGTCACGTTTCGGCGAGAACAACCGCTACGGTACCTTCCCCGCCTTCACGCTCGGCTACCGTATCTCGCAGCACCTCAACCAAGACTGGATCAGCGACATGAAGGTGCGTGCGTCGTGGGGTGCCACCGGCAACCAGGCCATCTCCAACTATGCCCGCTACGGACTCTATGCCGCCACTTACGGCGGAGGCCGCAACGAGTCGACTGCCTATGACCTCGCACTGGCCGGCTCAGGTATCTTCCCCTCAGGCTACCGCGCCACACAGGCCCAGAACAACGACCTGAAGTGGGAGACCACCACACAGTGGAACTTCGGTCTCGACTACACCCTCTTCGGCAGTTCCGTCTATGGTAGCGTCGACGCCTATGTAAAGAAAGTGGAAGACATGCTTATCAATCCTGCCTATCTCGGCTCGATGGGTGAGGGCGGCGCCTCCTGGCTCAACGGACCAAGCCTTCAGAACTGGGGTATGGAATTTGCCCTCGGCTATCGCCGCACAACTTCCTACGGACTGAAATACAACATCAACGGCAACCTCGACTTCTTCCGCAACAAGGTGACTTACCTGCCCGAGACAACCACCGGCTCGTATGTGCACACCTCTAAGGAGAACCTCGTAGAGGCCAAGAAGCCCTACGGCTCCATCGTGGGATATGTGGTCGACGGACTCTTCCAGAACCGTGAGGAAGTGCTGGCCGGCGGACAGGAGAATGCCCGCGTAGGCGGACTGAAATATGCCGACCTCGACGGCAATGGCATCATCAATGAGAACGACCAGACCTGGATTTTCAATCCCGTGCCCAACTTCTCTTGGGGTCTCAATGGCGACGTCAGCTATAAGAATTTCGATTTCTCCATGTTCTGGCAAGGCGTGGCCGGAGTGGATGTCTACAACAACCAGAAATTCCAGACCGACTTCTACAGCATCACCGACGCCGGCTCCAACAAGGGCAACCGTATGCTCGGCGCATGGACTGCCGACAACACCAGCTCCACCATACCGGCACTCACCACCAACAATACCGGCAACGAGGGTAGGGCAAGCAGCTATTTCGTAGAGAATGGCTCGTATGCGAAACTCCGTCAGGTGCAGATTGGCTACAACCTGCCTGCCGCACTCATTGGGAAACTGAATATGAGTAGCGCACGCGTCTATATCTCTGGCCACAACCTGCTCACCATCAAGAGCGGAAGCCTGACCTGCTCAGACCCCGAGAACCCCAACTGGGCTTATCCTAACAGCACCTCGTTCTCCTTCGGAATTCAAACATCGTTCTAATTTTATTAAAGGCAATTCATTATGAAAGCAATATATCAAGCAATCTGTGCAGGACTCCTGCTCTGCGGCACGCTGACCTCTTGCGATGATTTCATCGACGTCGAACCCAAAGGCGTCATCAGCGAGGACCTTGCCATGAGCCAGCCCGATGAGATGGTGACGTCGGCTTATGCCAAACTCGGTGACGACTGGTATA
>CADBLU010000243.1 GCA_902795605.1 uncultured Prevotellaceae bacterium
CACAACCTTGGTTGGTGTAATTGCTTCGCAAGAAATTTGAAGAAAAATCAAAAATAAAAAATTCTGCGGAAAATCTTTATTGTGAAATCAAAAGATATTGACGTCTATTTTTGAAAGATTTTCTTGCTTGATTTTTAGTTGATTTACTTTCCCTCGCTTCGCGAACAGTGACCGTTGGTTCTTGCGTTAGCAATCCCTTTGTGTATAGGCCGCTACGCTTCGAAAAAATTATAAAAACATATTTGGTTGACAATTCTCAAACGCTTGTGCTTGCTAAAAAACGCCTAAAGGCGTTCACAAAAAGGGGGAAAAACCTATGGATACTACTGCCATGTCAAGGACTTTTTCTTCTTTTTTGAGATGCCTTTAGGCATTTTTCTATAGCGACAATGCGTTTATGGTGAGATGATGAATGGCATTTTGTGGCATGGCAGGTCGCAAATCCGCAGTAGCGGTCAAATGTAACATTATTGTAATCTGATTTGTTTGCAAAAAGAGACTTGTGTGTGTATATTTGCAATACATTTTATAAATTAATACTTTTCTGAGAATATGAAGACGATAAAAATCCTCATGATGACCCTGCTGTTTGCACTCCAGACGACCGCTTGCAGCGGAGGTGACAAAGTGATAAAGTTCGATGAATTGCCTGCTGCAGCCCAGGCTTTCATCAGTAAGTATTTCGGTGGCAAGCAGGTGTCGCTCGTGAAAAAAGACAAGGACGGCCTGAAAACCAACTACGATGTGATGTTAGCCGACGGAACCAAGCTCGAATTTGACAATAAGGGTGAATGGAAAGACGTAGAAGCCAAGACGGATGGTGTGCCAGTTGAGCTCGTGCCCGCAGAAATAAGCAGTTATGTGAGTAAAAACTATCCTGGCCAGCGAATCTTGCAGATAGACCGCCACCGCTCAAGTTTTGAGGTAGAACTGTCCAACAGACTGGAATTGAAGTTCAACAAACAGTTTGAGTTGACCGGAATTGATGACTGAGCATACTTCTCGTAGCACTTACAGTTTTTTCATAGCAATTGTGGGATATATGTGTCATTTTTGAAATCAAGCTAATACAAGGAAATGAAAGCAATCAAAATCTATAGAACGTAGCTATCTGTTATTCCCCATAAAGTGTATTAAT
Source organism: uncultured Prevotellaceae bacterium (assembly GCA_902795605.1). Taxonomy (GTDB): domain Bacteria; phylum Bacteroidota; class Bacteroidia; order Bacteroidales; family Bacteroidaceae; genus Prevotella. Next base: position 1,139 of record CADBLU010000243.1, read on the forward strand.
GATTAAAGTAAAAAAGGAAGGGCACCACCAGTGATGGCGGTGCCCTTCAATTTTTACTTGAGTGACATAATTAGATGGTCAGCGGAGTGTCAACTGATTTTCGCCTTGGGGCAATGTGAGCTGATGTAGTCGTAGACAAAGTCAATTTCTTGGTCGCTGACATACACGCGGTTCTTTTCGAAAGTCTCATTCACCATAATGGTGTTCATCCACCTTTTCGCTTTCACTTTCCTCACGCTGGCGAATTCGGTGACCATAGAGGTGCGGCTCGCTAACATGCCCGAGCCTACAACACCAGGTTTGCCCGATAAGAGTCCTGCCAGTTTGGTGAGTGTGCTTATGCGCTTCGCAACCTTCTCTGACTTCGGTGCCTGCTGGTGCTCCACACCATTCTCGTCCATGATGAAATGCACGGTATACACCCATCCCGACACGGCAGCATACAAGAGGTATCCCAATATGCCGAGCACGAAAAAGATGCCCGCCATGAGACCCGTTATTTTCAGCACAAGGACCAGACTCTCAAGTTTCAGCCCATCGGAACAGGAGGAGATGGCAAAGAGGATGACTGCCAAAATAAGGATGGTCATGCCCAGCATCTTGTATACATCTATCAGCACCGACGGGTTTTTAAGCATGTTGAGGTCGTACAGCCAATGATACTTGCCGTCCTCATAGAGTCGCACCTGATAGTCACACTCGATTTTTTGTTCCAATTTCTTTGTCTGTCTTTTTGCTGCCATGGTTATGTTTTTGGGTGATTATTTACTACGCCAAAACCACTGATGAATACATGATGGCGTTGGCCCATGATTCACAATAGTAATGTCTATACTCCTATACTCCTACACTCCCAAACTCCTAATCCCCCTAAACGACTAAACGACTAACCCCCCAAACGACTAAACGACTAACCCCCTAAACGACTAAACTCCTTCAGTCATGTGGAGATTTATTCTTCGTCGCCATATTTCTTCGCCAGCCGGAATTGGTAGCGGTAGACGATGCAGGCGAGGCCGAGGTAGGCGGCAGCCTGTATCCAGAGGAGGCGTATCTCGGGGAGAATCTGGTCGAAGGTGGCACCCATGGAACTGACGCGGATGAAAGCACGGACGCCAAAGGTGCTGGGAAACAGCCACGACACCCCTTGCCATGCGCCGGGGATGTTCGACTGCGGCCACGACACACCGGTGAGGAAGAGTAGGGGGACGGAGACGAAGACCATCAGCAACATGACGTTCTCGCGGTAGCGCACAAGACATGAGACAGTCATACCGAAGAAGATGCATGCTAAGATGTAGGGTATCATCATCAGCAGCAGGTCTTTGTAGGCTCCGAGATGCGGGAAGGAGAACATCCTGGGGACAGCCAGTGCCAGGTAGGCGCTCGTGACGGCGGCTATCATGGCGTAGCACAGTGCCTTGCCACAGACGATGCGGTAGGCGCTGCTGTAGTGCGGGTCGTCGTCGGGGATGAGGTGCCCGTTGCGGTTGCGCTCACGCGAGGTGCCTGCCGACATGCCGATGCCGAGGGCGAGTGTCTGCTGCAGGATGAGCATCAGCACGGCGGGCAGCACACATGAGCCGTAGCCTCCCGTGGGATTGAATATCGTCACTTCGTCGACGAGCATGGGCTGTGCCGTGATGGCATCTTCATGTTTGGAGTAGTTTTGTGCCTTCTTGATGTTGAGGCCGGCCCCCATACGTCCTGCCTCCACCACGGCCGTCTGGTAGACGCTCTTATAGGCGAGCATGAGAGACATGTCGCAATAGACGCTGACGGTGGCTTGCTCGCCGCGGTTGATGCGCTTGGAGAAATCCGAGGGGATGAGATAGACGCCCTTGACGAGCTGTCTGCTGACGAGCGATTTCGCCTCGTCGAGGTCTTGGGCATAGAAGAGCACTTGGACGTCGGGCGAGGAGTCGCAGTCGCGGATGAACTGCCGCGAGAGTTTGGTGTTGGAATGGTCGACGACGACCACTGGCACCTCATGCACCGCCTCGTTGTTGTAGATCCACGAATAGAGCAGGGGATAGCCCAGCGGCACGAGGACGAGAAATATCAGCACGCCTTCGTCGAGAAAGACCTGCAGCATCTCCTTTCGCCATACATGGAGCACGTCGATCAGGTGTCGTTTATATTTATGGAATATAGACATAGTTGAGCATTGCGTTTTTGACTTTGCGGATGACAAACCAGGGCAGCAGCATGAAAGCCACGAGTGCCACAAGGTGGAACCAGGCATCGATGACGGGGTAGCCGTTGAGCACGGTCACTTGGTAAAGCATGAAATAGTGGCGCAATGGGAAGAGCCACGACATCGACTGCAACGGCGGGTCCATCCCCATGATGGGGAAGGCCGAGCCGCACATCGAGAAGCTGAGCACCGACCACAATGAGCAGATACTCATCGACATACGCAAAGAGGGCATCAATCCGAACGCGAAGACTCCGAAGCCGAGCGACGCGAGAACCTCCAGGAGGGAGAGCCTCACGATGCTCCACACCCCGCCGAGTCTGGGGAAGGAGAGCACGTTGAAGATATAATACTGGAAGATGAACACCACGAGGAGGAAGACTATCGCATGGACAAGAAACTTGCCGATGATGGCCACGACGATGTTGTTGTCGGCGCGGGAAAGCCATTCCTTGCCAGTGTCGAACTTCAGTTCCATACCGAGAGAATAGGCCGAAAGCAACGTCATGAAAAGCATCATGATGCCCGGCACGAAGACGGTGGTCAGACTATAGTTGTAACTGCCCTCAGGATTGGCTATCTGGTGTGCGTCGATGGTTACGGGCTGCAGTGCGGCTCTCACTTGCCTGGGAGTGGCTCCTTTGGCGGTCAGCATGGCCTGTCCTACTGCCGCCGACCCGAGCGTGCCGATGGTCTTCAGGTCTTTCATGGCCATCGAACCGGCTGTCAGGCACGTCATCGTGTAGTAGTAGGAGATCTTCGGCTGACGGCCCGCAAGGAGTTTTGCCGCCGTGCCCTTCGGGATGTAGAGGTAGGCATAGACCTTGTTTTCCTGCATGGCGCAGCGAGCCTCGGTGACCGACGCAAAACGGTAGGCCACGCGCGAGGTCTGCATGGCATCGAGGTTGCGCACGAGTTCGCGCGACACCGAACTGTCATCCTGGTCGACCACCCCTATGGGCAGGTCTTGCGGCAGTCCCTCGTCGAGCATCGAGGTGAAGAAGAGCATCGTCATCAGGGGGAACACCACCATGCAGAAGGCATAGAGGGGGTTCTTCCTCAGGATGTCGAGCTCTCGCAGCGCGATGTCGAAGATTTGACTGATATATTTCATTGACTCTGACTACTCTGACTTCTGTGTATCTTTGTTCAGGATCGCCGACATGCCTGGACGCACGCCATCGATTTTCTCCAGAGGGCGGGCTTTCACCTCGAAGGTCTTTTGGTCGTACTGTCCGCTGGCCTTAGTGGCCTTCCACACGGCAAACGACCCTTTGTCTTTCATCTCGAACACCTTCATCTTCACCTCTTTCTCGAGCGCCGGCAGGAAGACCGTCACCTCGGTGCCCACGGCCAACCCTTTCAGCTGGTCCTCGCGGATGTTGAACGTGGCCCACTGGTCGTCCATCAGAGAGACGGTCATGATGGGGGTGCCGGTGCCTACCAGTTCGCCCACCTTCGGATAGACCTCACTCACCTCGCCGTCCATCTGCGCCGTCTGTACGGTCTCGCTGAGATAACTGTTCACCTCCATGATGGCACCGCTGGCCTGGCTCACCTGTGCCGAGGAGGCCTTCCGCTCTTCCTTGCGGGTGCCGTTGCGAGCCATGTCATACTGGCTTTGGGCGGCTTTCACCTGGGCGTTGGTGGCTTCCACGGCAGCCTGTGCCTCGTCGCGGCGCTGGGCGGTCACCACCCCCTCCTTGTAGAGGTTGTTGACGCGCTCATAGGTCTTGCGCGCGATGTCGTTGGCGGCCTTCGCCTGCTGCAGGAGTTCGAAGGCTCCGCGGATGACCTCCTCACGGGCACCGTTGTCGGCCATCTCGTGGATGGCAGACGCGGCATTGCGCGCACTCTCGGCCTGCACTTTCTTGGCTTTCACCTCGGGAGCATCGATGATGGCCAGCACGTCGCCCTTGTGCACGAAGTCGCCCTCCTTCGCGCGGAGCTCGAGGATGCGGCCGGGCACCTTGCTCGACACTCTGTACTCCTCGACTTCCATCTGTCCCTGTATGATCTCCGGGTCGCGGTCTAATGCCAGGAACCCGATGAGTGCGACGATGATGACCACTAACGAAAAACCTGCGATGGCAAGCAGGATGTTATTGTGCTGTTTTTTTGCTTGGCTTGACATGATTTTATTGTATTTTTCCCAAGGCTTTGCGCAAGCCCAAGAGGGATAGTTGAACTTCTATTTCTGCATCTATTTTCTGAGTGTGGGCGCTCTCCCATGCGGTCTGGGCGGTCATCACTTCTGAAAGGTTCATCACACCTTCACGGAATCCGATGGAGGCACAACGGAGGTTCTCTTCGGCACTCGACACATGCTTCGTCGAGAGTTCGAGACGGCGGTAGGCTTCGCGCACCTTGAAGCGCTCCTGTGCCACCTGGAGGTTGACTTTCTCCTCCAAGTCGCTGCGCTCCAACCTGGCAATCGTCGTGGCGGCACGCGAGGCGGCGAGCTTGTAGCGCCCGTCGTGCCAGTCCCACAAGGGCATGCGCACGAGCACACCCACGTTCCACACACCGGAGAATTTGCGCTCAAACCCGTTGAAAGTGTTGGGGTTGGACAGAAGATATCCTCCCGTCAGGGCCACCTGCGGCCGGAAATGGGCGGCAGTGATGACGCGCTGGGCCTGCTCGCTGATGTCGATGGCCGTATCCAGCAGGCGCAGTTCCGGACGGTCGATGGCCGTCTCCTCGCCGCCGGGCAGTGCCGCGGCAGTGGTACTAAGGTCCTTCCCCTCGTCGGCAAGGGTGAACTCTGTCTCCATCGGAAGGCCGCAGAGCTGGCACATGAGCATCTTGGCCAGGGCGAGGTTGTCGTCGACGCGCATCTTGGCCATCTCTGCCTCATTCACGCGTACGTCCACATTGAGTCCGTCGGCCCTGACGGCCACACCTTCGTTGATCATCTTGTGGACATCCTCGTTCAGTTTCTTCACCAGGTCGAGGAAGCTCTCTGCCAATTTCTGCTTCTGGCGGAGCGACACCACCAGCCAATAGGTGACATCGATCTCGTAGAGGACATTCTGCAGCAACATGTCGTAGTTGTTGTCGGCCATGTCTTCCTTGAGTTCGGCCACACGGTTGAGGGCCTTGATGCCGCCGCCCATGTACAAGGGCTGGCTCACCATCACCGAACCGGCAAACATGCTGTGGGTGTTGGTGCGGAAAGCCTTGCGGATGGTGGACCCCAATTCGTCGCCTATGCCGGCAAATGCAGTGGAGAGGGAGCCTATCTGCTGGCCGAGTTGCTGTGCCATCTGCGGTGTGATGGTGCCGTCCTGCACCATTCCGGTGATGATGTCGGTCATGGTGCTGCCCATCTTGTTGGCGGCATTGGTGCCGAGGTTGTTCAGCGCGTCCTTCTGCGAGTTGTTGAGGATAGATACCTCCTTGCTCATCAACTCGGCACCCGCCATGGCGTCGACATGCGGAAGGTACTTCGTGCGTGCAGACTTCACGCCGTATGAGGCCGCCTCCTTCTGTGTGCGGGCCGCGCTGAGTTGCTTGTTGTTGGTGATGGCCAGCTGCCGGCAGGAGTCGAGCGTCAGCACACGCTGAGCCTTGCCGGTCGTCGGCCATAGCAGCAACAATATCATCGCCGCCCGCGCCATCGCTGTCAATTTCTTTTTTGTGCTGTTCATTGTTCAATAGTTCGTTAAAAATACAATAATATGGCATAACGGCTATACCGCGCAGCCAAAGAGTTCTTTGAAAATATGACTAATTAAAGTTTGGTTCGGTCGGTATGGGGACACGTC
>CADBLU010000244.1 GCA_902795605.1 uncultured Prevotellaceae bacterium
AACAGGACCGTAAAGATGTGGCAATGTCGATGCCCATCGTCTTTCCCCTCATGCTGAAGGGTCTGTGCGACTACGACGAGGCCATGGCCAATCACAAGATAGGCGACTACCTGAACGAGCGTTTTCTGGAAACTGGTGTGCTGGACATGATAGCCGAAAAGGAAAAGACCATAGACGAGATCACCGACGTTTGGAAACAACTTTACATAAACGGCAAGAATGGGGACATCGACTATTACAAGTCGGTGCTGACGGAAAATGGCAAACTGATGTTGAAGAACATCCTGAAGCCAGAAGTATATGACTATTTCAGTCAACTGCTTGACCAATATCCCGACTATTCCATTTCCGACATCCCATTGCCCGAACAAGGCACAGCGGCGGCCGACCTACATATAGCCCTTGAGCACAACAATCTCACCAGTGGATGGACGCCAGCCCACCCCGTCTTCCTATACCATAGTACCGGCGACGAAGTGGTGCCATACGATAACTACCTATGCGCAGCAAACTTATTCGGTGAGCAAGCGACACTCTATCCATCACCCTTGAACGGCACCCATGTGGGCACAGGTCTGGAATTCTTCATGCTCAACGACCGAATAGAAGCCTTACGCCTCCTCGTTTCAGCAGGCAACAATAGCAATGGTATCCGTTCCACATCTACGCAAGACACCACCCCACAAAAATGGTATGACCTCTCAGGACGCCCCATCATTGGCCAGCCTACATCTAAAGGCATCTATATCTCCGGCGGGAAGAAAAGAGTTTTTTACTAAAGATTCCACACTCCCTGTTTTAGGCACTTTTTGAGGGTAGCTATGGCTTGAAAGCCTAATCTATACCCAGTTTTAACAAAAACTTAAAAAATATTTCATGCCGTGTTGGCCTTTCAGAGCTATGAGGCGAAGAGCAATATCAACGAGGCCTGCAACCGATATCCGCTGCTGTCGCTTTTAAATGACGCATCCACATTTGCGAATCACCATATAAAAAATAATAGGGAAAGAAGAGTTAAATCTTCATTTCCCTATTGTTTTTCCATTCCCATATTTTTAGGGCGAACTTTGTAACTTATTGAAAATAAGTACATTTTGCGGAGAGAGAGGGATTCTTTACCGCTTTTACGCCCGCCGTAACACATTGATAATCAGTGCTTTATTTTTCAAAAAAATTGCGATTTTGCCTATTTCTGTCGCTAATTTATCGCAGGACAAGGCATTGTAAGGCATTTGGTATCAGTGAGTTATATACACATTTTACAATTTTTAAGATTAAAAAGGGCGGTATTGACTTTTTACCTACCTTCTTATCCCAGTAAAGAGAACAGCTTATTCAGCCATCCGGCGAGAGGGGACGGACTGCTCAGAAGTCCACCATTGAACTGCAAATTCAGCATCGAGAAACGGATGCGATATTTCGGATTGTATCTCTTGTTGTATTCAGAGAGGCTGTTGCCACTGATGTTGCCCTCAGCCTTGACTTCTATCGGAACAATTTCCTCCCCCAATTGTATGACATATTCTACTTCTGCCGTTTCTGCGGAAGTCCAGTAGCATGGAATAGAGTCATCCAACAATGGCATGATTGACTGCAACACGGCATTCTCTGCCATTGCGCCTTTGAATTCTGTGTAATTGGCGATGGGATCAACAACGACGGTGGCAGGAAGATGTGCCAACCGGCGGAGCAACCCACAGTCACAGGCATAGACCTTAAAAGCATTGGTCTGCTGATATGCGGACAAGGGCATTCCAGGCTTGCTGATATTGTACACCCTGTAAATCATCCCTGCGTCTTCAAGCCACATCAAGGCATCTTCGTAGTCCTTGGAACGTGCCCCGCTCTTGATGACCTTCCACACGAATTTGCGATTCTCTTTGGAAAGTTGGGCTGGAAGGGAGTGCCAGATGGCATGGATGCGCGGTATCTCACGAGGGTCGGCATACTTGGCAAAGTCAAGCTCATAGAGGTCGAGGATGTCTTGAAGAGTAGCCTCCACCTCTCCTACCCCCTTGTCATCCAATAAAGCGACAATGGCTTCCGGCATCCCACCCGACACTTGATAGCGGCGGTACTCGGTGCGAAGCTTGTTGAGGATGATTTCGGGCAAATGCTTGATTTCATCCAATGCATCAATGTATTCAAACGTCTTGGGGTCGCTTACGCGAAGAAATTCCTTGAAGGTGACAGGGAACATTTTCATCACCTTGACTTTTCCGACGGGCACGGTCATCTTGCGCTTCTTGACGGCCACGCCGAGCAATGAGCCGGCGGCGATGACATGATATTCCGGAGCGTCCTCACAGAAATATTTCAAACTGTTGAGGGCTTCCTCACATTCCTGTATCTCATCGAAAATGATCAGCGTCCTGCCAGCCACAATAGGTTGCTCGCAATAAAGGGTCAGTTCCTTGACTAGTCTGTCAGGTGATTTCGTTGTCTGAAAAACGGATTTCAGTTCTACCTGACGGTCAAAGTCAAACTTGACGCAATAGTCGAAACACTCTTTGCCAAATGTTTCCATCGCCCACGTCTTTCCTATCTGACGTGCGCCTCTCAGAAGGATAGGCTTCCTGTCAGGAGAGTCTTTCCATTGCTTGAATGCTTCTATGATGTCTCGTTCTATTCTCATTGTAATACATAATATTGTACGGAATAACGTTCAACAAATACATTTTTCCGCACTTTCACATGCAAAAATACACATATTCTTTCATGCCGCCAAACTTTTACTCTTTTATTTTATCATCACTCCATTTTGTCCTCCTATGTCTGGAGCGCAGAGAGAACATGTCGTCCTATAGATTGCCTTTGAAATGCCTTGTGCAATTATGAATTGCATGATGCTGAATGTACTTATTCGTAACAGCCACGTCTGAATGACGCGCCTGGTCTCGGGCGACAACGACACCTTCTGCATTGGCAAGATCCCTGATGCCGGAATCTTTCAAACTATAGAACTCCCATATTCTCAGACCAATACACTTAACATCTGTGTTCCAACTAATTACAAAATATCAAAAAATGGCGATTGATACACAAAAACGAACATTAAAAATGTCTAAAATATTGCAAATCAATACTTTAGACATTCTCTTGCGGAGAGAGAGGCTCCCTAACCATTGGTTTCTTAGAATATCACAAAATATTCAAATGGCTGTATATCAGTCATTTGTAAAATTCGCCCAAAATCAGAATATCACAAAATATCTTTCCGTATCGCTATTTTTGGGTGTAAAATTGGGTGTAGATTTTGAATTTA
>CADBLU010000245.1 GCA_902795605.1 uncultured Prevotellaceae bacterium
AGCCAGTATCGTAATGCATTTAATGGCGGCACGCTGACACATTCATTCCTCAATGTTTACGACTATCATCGCTATCATTTCCCTCTGAGAGGCAAGGTAAAGGAGGTCAACATTATCGAAGCCGATTATGCGGTGGGTGGCAGTATCACATGGCAATAGCCTTCTTCATAACACTTCAATATCATGGTCTTGCTTGTACTACGGTCAAAAACTAGCATGGTATTGATTTTCGCCTGCATAATTAACCAAAATTTTCCAAGCAATGTGTACTAAGAATGCCATTTTTTTCAAATCATTACACATTGATTAGGATTGGTTGAAATCGAGGTACCTCAAAACAGGCTAAAGAATGAGCCGGCCGAAAACGTCATCAATAATTGGAATCCTCCACATATACAGACTATTTTGCCTTTTGATGAGCAGATTTCAACATTACCGACATCTCGTCGAATGGAAAAAGGCGTTTTGCGTCCTCACAGCATCTCCCAAAAATTCAAAAAACTTGGGGATACAGACAAAACTAAAGCCGCTAACCCATTGAGGATTAGCGGCTTATCATTTGCTGGGTTGTGGAGCTGGCGGGAATCGAACCCGCGTCCAAACAAGGAAACCATATGCTTTCTACACGCTTATTCCAGACTTTGATTTTCGAGCTTGCAGCAAGACCTGGACCACCAACTGAAGCCTTATCCCCTGAATCTCATCACTCAGGCGGGGCCCTGAATGACTATTCCCGATTTACCTGCGCCGCTGAATCCTCGGATTCGGAACAACATCCTTGGAGCGACGTCTCGTCCTGTCACCTGGTGACGGGATTGAGCCTCAATCTACTATGCTTCGATTAGGCAGCGAGAGCATACTCGTTGTTGCCAATTAATTTTTCGACCGAATGTATTATGGAGTATACAGCCGTCACTCCGCGTGCTTACATACCATCTCAGCTTGCTGTCAAATCCAGTCAACCCCAGTATGAATGCTCTTTTAGAGAGTGCAAAAATAGTGTTTTTTCTATATCCCCAGCCTTTTCTTTAACTTCTTTTAATAAAAAAAGCGAGTAAGGCTGGGGCGATGCAGTCATTAGTAGCCGATTTTGCGGCGGGAGAGCTTGTTGTTCACCCGTTCTGCCTCGCAATAGGAGCGGAGGGTCGCGAGCCTTGTCTCCGGCTTCTCGCCGAAGAGGATCTCGTTGATGGAGAACTTGCGGGCCACATTCTCAATCTGTCCGCCGCTGAAATCGAAGGCTGCCGAGAGCTCCGAGAGTTCGCTGTCGGTGAGCGTAGGAATCATTTTCTGCCAGATGGCACGGCGTGCGGCGGCATCGGGCTTCTCAAACTGAATCTTGTAGAGGAAGCGGCGCTCGAAGGCAGTGTCGAGATTGTCGACAAGATTGGTCGTGGCGATGAGGATGCCGTCGAGGTTCTCCATCTCTTGCAGGATGATGTTCTGCACGGTGTTCTCCATCTTGTCGACGGCATTTTCTGCGGCAGTCTTGCGGATGCCGATGATGCCGTCGGCCTCGTTGAAGAGCAGGATGGGAGCGAGTTCGCAATGCTCCACCAGTTGGCGGTAGCGCTCAAAGAGTGCCTTGATGTTCTTCTCCGACTCCCCCACCCACTTGCTCTTGATCTCGGGCACATCGACCATGAGGATGCTGCGACCCGTCTGACGGGCGAGTTGGAGCGCAGTCTCGGTCTTGCCGGTACCGGGGCCACCGTAGAAGAGGCATGCGAAGCCGCTGTGGAAGCCGCGCTCCTTCATGCGCTCGCGGATGGCCAGATACTGCTCCTGCACGAGGAAGGAGGAGAGTTCGCGCACTTGACGTGACACTTTCTCTGGATAATACAAATCCTTTTCCTTGATGGTGTCGGGATAGACCAAGTCGGAGATTTTCTCCTCTGTGACAACCAGGTTGAACTCTTTGAGCAGTGTACGCTTGGTTTCATCGGTGAGCTTGAAGTGCGTATTGTCGGCCATTCCGTCGTTGCAACGGTGCTCAATAAGTTTCAACCTCATGAGGCTGTGTTTGCCCGAGCTCAAAGCGTGCTTCACCCTGTTGAAATGGCCTTTGCTCTCATAGATATCCTCAATGTCGCTGAAGCAGATGTTGTTGTCTTCGTTGTTGATGAGCAGATGGCAGAAATTCATCAGCAGCAACCGATCAATGGAGCAGAGAGGCATAGCGAGCATTTGGCGTGAGAAGTAAAGATGGCTGTTTAACTTCAGCAGCTCGTCGATTTCGCCAGCAAGGGTCTCGGGAGTGGTGAGGTCGTTGGAGAGGTCGTCGAACCCCTGTCGCACCACCTCCATCAGATCGAAACAGTCAAGATTCTCATGGGAGGGCTGCTCATACACTGTGTTTTCACGCAGCGACTTGATGACTTCTGCCGGCACATCGAAGCTGTCCTCATCTTTCACATCATGATAGCGGAGTAAGCGGCGGCGCACCAGGGCAGCGATATCCTCACTATACATCATCGCACGGATGTTGCTGATATCGAGGAAAGTGGAAATGTCGTCGAAATCCACCCTGTAGGGGCCTTTCTCCATACAGACACAGAAGATCACAACCTGCGTGGCTGTGATGCCGTAGGTCTCAGCGAGGAATTTGACATCTTCCTTGACATCTTCAAAATGTCTCATCTCCATCTCAGAGTCCTCGGCCGCTTTGACCACTTGCTCGATAGCACTGAGCAGATTCTTTTTCGCTTTCTTTTGAGTCGTTTCCATTTTAGCTTCAGTTTTTTCCATATCCGTCATTTATTATCTTTGGCTGGTGCACATTGTGCTGTTTGCGCACCATCACTTTTATACTTGAATACTTTTCCTGCCATCTTCTATCATTTCTTGCTGTCTTTTTTGCTGTCTTTCTCATTGGCAGGTGTCCATTCTCATGTTCGCGTACCGCCGCAATTATAAAAGAGGTATTCTTCTGTCAGAATCTCTCTTCTAAGAACACTTTTTTCTATATTTTTTCACAAATTCTCCCTAAACGAGATGATTTTTCAGCAAAGACGAGTATTTATATGACAAAGTCCGGACTTGTGAAAGTCTGGCCTCTGATCATATTTTACAAGCCAAGAGGCATGCCTGTCTCGGCAAAACCTCATGGCTTCAGTATACTCTCATTCTTCTTCCCAAAGGCTTGGGCTGCCGAAGAAAGTCTGGTTGGCATCCAGTTCACCATCCGACAAAAAATATTGCGATTATATAAAAAAGCCCCTTTTTAGTAGGCAAGTACCTGTCGACGTCAACCGCAACGATGCCTGCAAGAAGGCGTTCCCGCTGTATGAGAAATGGGGCGTCGCGGCCTGCGAGGGGCGACCTATAGGAAAGTTTCTCCTATCTGTCTTTTATACACTTTCTTACAGTGACCGAACCGTCGGCATGGCGTTCTTTCACGATATACAAATTCGTTGCCTCCTCAGGCGATGAGATGAGTTGGCCTTTGATATTGTAATACGTCCGGCTGACGACCTCCGTAGTCTGACATACGTCGATGATGGCGGTAGCGTCGTCCTTCACCCCCTGGAACGAATCCGCGAAGTCGGGAAGATAATAGCCTAAGTGGGGCGGCTGGTTGTAGGCGCAGTTCTGCCAGGCCACGCCCATGCGGTAGAGGTGGTCATGCATCAGCGTCGGCACACGGTATTTTGTGGCGGTGGTGCTGCTCACGATATACAACTGCGACGGATTGTTGTTGTTCCACCAGATCACCTCCTCGCGCCAGTCGCCGAAAAGGTCGGCCTGCAGACATGGAGTTGCCTTCGTGCCGTTGCAGGAGGCGGGAGTCATACCCAAGGCAGAGAAGGTTTTCTTTGAGGTAGCGGTCGCATAGACACCCAACTCCGTGACGGCCGACGCGGAGCACTTCGTGATGCTTGTGCCGTCGAGCAGTTCCTCATACACGTCACCATCCCAGAAAATACGGAAATTCATCGACGGCTTGCGCGTGCCGACCTCCTTTCCGGTGATGGCGTTGAAGGGATTCTGGTTACGGCTCTCCTTGTTGAAGCCACCGTAGGCCGACCAGAACTCACAGCCGCGGCTGCCCGGCACGATATCTGCCGCCAGTCCGCGGCCGTTGTCGGCACCTTCCTGTCCGCCCTTCCAGAGTATCTCGCCCGTGGCGGCATCATGCATGTCCCAGGCGAACTCACCCTTCTCCTCATGGATGTCGAAGAGTTCCAGTCCCGGGCGGTCGGGATTCAAATCGCCCAGGTGGATGGCGTCTCCATGCCCGAAGCCTACGGCATAGAGCATCTTCCCGTCGTTGTCGAGCGCCGCCGAGCCCCAGACAATCTCATCGCAACCGTCGCCGTCCACATCGCCCACAGAGAGGTTGTGGTTGCCATTGGCATACATCGTGTTGCGGCCCATCCCCGAGGTGCCGGCTTCCGGCGTATACGTCTTCGTATAGTGGTCGGCATCCATCAGCTTGTAGGTCGTCCTATTGTCGGAGCTGTGCAACCAGCGCGTCTTCAGTTTCTCACCGTCGAAGTCCACCGCCCACAGGTAGGAGTAAGTGTAATAGCCCCGGCACATCACCGCCGACGGCCGCTCCTCGGCGCCAGCCAAGTAGGCGACACATGCCAGATAGCGCTCGCCACGGTTGCCATAGTTGGAATAGTCTTTCTTGTCACTGCGGTCGTCCCAGTTGAACGTGCCCGCCGCCTCGCTCACTGTTGCCAGCGCGTTGCGGTTAGGATAATAGGCTATCGTATGAACGGCCTTGCCCGTAAGTCCCTCGAAGACCGTCAGATATTCCTGTCCGCCGTCGATGCGGCCATTCGCGTTCCGCCAGTCCTTGGTGTTGCTCGCGTTCTTTATCGTAGCGAGGTCGGCCACTTGGTTGACATACACCCCGTCAGCGTCTTTCGAGCCAGGTGCCGTCTTACAAATAAGTTCCGCTTTGCCGTCCTTGTCGAAGTCGTAGACGAGAAACTGCGTATAGTGCGCCCCGGCGCGTATGTTCACCCCCAGGTCGACGCGCCACAGCCTCTCCCCCGTGAGGAGTCGGTAGCAGTCGATATACACATTGCCCGTATAACCGTTTTGAGAGTTGTCTTTAGAGTTGCTCGGGTCCCACTTCACGAAAAGCTCGTATTGCCCGTCACCGTCCACGTCGCCCACAGAGCAGTCGTTGGGCGAATAGGTGTAGTTGCCGCTTGCGTTGCTGCCCGCCGCCGGACGGCTGAGCTGCAACAGGTGATAGCCTTGCTTGTTGAAAACGACGGGTGCGACGGTGTCGGCAGGCACGCCATTTTGCAATGTCACCAACTGAAATTCGGCCGTGGCGGATGACTCCACCCGCAGGCTGGTGGCGTTGCGGATGGTATCGCCCACCACACTTCCGTCTTTCAGCACGAGGAATGATGTGTGTGTGTCATCGCTGCCGAGCAGTCGCCATGAGAGGAATGATGACGTCGCTGCCGTATTGATGCGCACAAAACCGCGGTCCAAGTGCTCCTGTTGACTGACAGGTGTATCTGCGTTCTGTGCTTTCAGGGTATGTCCGCATGCCATTATCACAACGGCAGCCATGAGTTTTAGGAGTTTCATTCTATTCAAGTTTCGCATTTGTTCAACTTTTTGGAGCTTAGGAGTTTGGGAGTTTTGAAGTTCAGACATAAGACTTGCGAGAGTAATTTTGTTTTTATTCGGCGCATAGCGTCAAGTCTCATCGGTCGTATAGCCCGCTATACTCCCTTTGCGACTTACACTCTGCCTTCGATAAAAATCAAAAATCGTCTCGACATAATTAATAGAACCTACCTTGAGAAAGTTGAGTCATTTTATAGCTTGTTTTGATAAGTAGGTGACTCTATGCACTAAGGCGCAGCAAACGGCCGCAGAAGACGAGCATTGAGGATGGCGCTGCAAAAGGCGCCATCCTCAAGCGAAAAGGGTTTCCCGCAAGTCTACTTCTTAATCGGGTAGATAAAAGTAAGCAGGATAATGATCAGGGCGATGACGGCAGGGAACAGCGAGAAGAGCGACCACACCATGGAGAGCACCGAGTCGGTGATGGAGGCGGGGTCGACACTGGTGTTGCCCATATCGTCGGTGACCATGCTGGCGCCTGCCAGACCCAGGAAGAGGGCGACGAGCGAGCCGGAGATGGCGGTACCGAACTTCTGTGCCATGGTGCCCGATGAGAAGATTAGTCCTGTGGATGAAGTGCCGTTCTTCTCCGTGGCATAGTCGGCCACGTCGGCATACATCGACCACAGCAGCGGCGAGTAGAGACCGATGCCGATGGAGGTGAGGATGACCACGACCACCATCCACCAGATGTAGGCGGGATCCATCGGGATGAAGAAGAAGCCGATAGAGAAGATGAGGCAGATGACGGCCGCCCACATGAAAGCCTTGCGCTTGGAGCCAATCCACTCGGTGAACTTGGGCGAGACACCGCCGAAGATCATACAGGTGAGTTCGCCGAAGGTCATGAACACGGTGTAGTTGATGATCAGGCCGCTCACCGTCACATTGCCATGCAGGCAGTACTCGAAGAGGTAGCCTGCCACGGCATAGCGGAAACCGTTGAAGAAATTGGTGCAGATACCGATGAGCGTGAGATAAATCCAGGGCTTGTTCTTGAACAGGTCAATAAACGGCTTGGCAGTGAATTTCTCGGCGCGCACCGGTTTGAGCCTCTCCTTGGTAAGCAATCCGCAGGCCAGGGTGCCGGCGGCGGCGATGAAGCCGAAGAAAGCGCCCAGGACGGCATACTGATGCTGCTCGGTGCCGCCCACGGCCTTCTGCAGGTAGGGGAAGCTGAGCAGGGTGATGAAGCCCATGGCATAGGCGCCCACCATACGGAACGACGAGAACTGGTTCTTCTCATTGTCGTCGTCGGTCATCACGCCCAGCAGCGAACCGTAGGGCACGTTGACGGCGGTATACATGGCCATCATGAGGAGATAGAGCGAGTAGGCCCAGACGCGCTTGCCCACAGGTCCGAAGTCGGGTGTGTAGAGCAAGAGGGCGAAGATGAGTCCGAAGGGGATGGCGCCATAGATGAGCCATGGCCTGTAGGTGCCCCATCGCGACTGTGTGCGGTCGGCCAGACTGCCCATGAGGGGGTCGGTGACGACGTCGAACATACGTGCGATGAGCATCAGTGTGGCCGCGTCGGCGAAAGTGAGTCCGAAGACATTGGTGAAGAACAGCGGGAAGGCGATGGACATGATTTTCCATGTGATGCCTCCAGCCGCCGCATCACCGAGCGCATAACCTATTTTTTCCTTTAAACTTGCCATTATTTATCTTTTTGTGTATTAAAGCTCATTTAGTCTCTTGTTCTTGGCCACCAGCCGCTTGATGGTCTCCACCGAGGCAGAGGTGGTGAAACCGTCCTCAGGTGTGTGGAGGCAGTAGTCGACGAGCTGGTCGATGGTGGAGGTGGCCACATGCATGCGGGTGTCGCTCGAGGCATAGTAGATGAACACCTTGCCGTCGGGGTCGGCTATCCACCCGTTGGCAAACACCACGTTCATCACGTCGCCGATATACTCCCAGCCCTCGGGCACGAGGAAATAGCCTCCGGGCTGCGCAATCACCCGCGTGGGGTCGTCGAGGGCCGTCATATACAGGTAGAGCACATAGCGCAGTCCGCTGGCGCAGCCGCGCACGCCGTGAGCCAGATGGAGCCATCCCTGGGGAGTCTTGATGGGATGCGGACCCTCGCCGTTCTTCACCTCCATGATGGTGTGATAGTGGCGGGCATTGATGATGCGCTCCTCTCCCACCTCGGCATGGGTGATATCGTCGACGAGCGCCCATCCGATGCCGCCGCCCGAACCGGTGTCGATGAAACCGTCTTGCGGGCGGGTATAGAAGGCGTACTTGCCGTCGACGAACTCGGGATGGAGCACCACGTTGCGCTGCTGGCTGCGGCTCTTGAGGTCGGGCAGCCGCTCCCATGTCACCAAGTCCTTGGTGCGGGCGATAGCGGCGGTGGCGGTGGCGGCAGAGAGGTCGCCGGGCACGCTGTCGTCGTGGCGCTCGGCGCAGAACACGCCGTAGATCCATCCGTCTTCATGCTGGGTGATGCGCATGTCGTAGATATTGGTGGCGGGTATCACGTCGTCGGGCATGGTGATGGGCTCGTCCCAGAATCGGAAATTGTCGATGCCGTTGTTGCTCTCGGCGACAGCGAAGAACGACTTGCGGTCGGCCCCCTCCACACGGACGATGATGACATATTTGCCGTTCCATTTGATGGCGCCGCTGTTGAGCGTGGCGTTCATCATGATGCGCTGCATGAGATAGGGATTGTCTCTCTCATCGAAATCGTAGCGCCAGGTGAGCGGAGTGTGCTCGGCAGTGACGATGGGATTCTTGTACTTGGTATAGATGCCGTTGCCCCACTCCACGGGTTCGTTGGGGCGGCAGAGCAATTCCTCATGGTGGGCCTTAAGAGCTTCCACCCTCTTCTTGAAGTCTGTCATGTTATGTCGTTTATGGTTGTTCTCCAGCCGAAGGTTTGTCGGTGATGTCGCGCAGGAAGAGCGTGCGGTCGCTGTCGTAGAGACGGCGGAAGTCGGCGGCACTCACCTGGTCGGGGTCGGGTGCAAAATACTCTTCCTTGTAGTTGCGCCAAGTGTGGAAATAGCAGATGGGGAAAGCGTCCATGGCGGGCTGCAGCACCCTCGTCCACCATGTGGAGTCGGGGATGTTCTTATAGCCGCACTCTGTCATGGCAAGGAGTTTGCCGTGCTTCTTGGCGTAGTCGGAGAGGAAGGTGAGGTCGGCCTTGAGGGCTTTCACATAGTCCTCCTCGGTGCCCCACTGATAGGCATCCTCGCCGATGAGCGACACGCGGTCGTCGCCGGGATAGCGGGCATTGAAGCGCTCCTCGTTCCATCCGCCGTCAAGATTGGGCGAATAGCTCCACAGCAGGTTGTCGAGGCCCTCGCCGAGCAGGTAGTCCTGCAGCAGGTTCCACAGTCCGTGGAAATCGTCGTCGGAGCACAGTTTCTGTCCCCACCAGAACCAAGAGCCGTTGTTCTCATGCCAGGGTCTGAAGATGACAGGCACAGGTTGTCCGTCAGCCGTCTTGAGGCTCTTGAGGAAGTCGCCCACACGGCTCATCCACAGGTTGAACTTCTTGCTGATGCTGTCGTTGTGCAGAATCTGGCTCACCACCGTCGTATCGTTCACATCCCACGCGGTGCCGCCGGTGACGGGGTTGCGGGGATGCCAGCTGATGGTGACGATGCCGCCGCGCTCATGGTGCTTGATGAGTTCGGTGCGGATGCGCTCGAAGGCCACGCTGTCGAGGTTCTTCGCATCGCCCATCTCTATGCCTCCGAGGTCGAATCCCATCACGGCGGGATAGTCGCCCACGGTGGCGAGGATATCGCTGCGGTCGACACCGGGCATGGTGTCGCCGTCCCATTGCAGGCCGTAGAAGGGGTCGTCCTGATGGCCGTACATATAGCCCTTCAGCTGCAAAGCCTGCATGCGGTCGAACAGTTGCTCGGCCCCTGTCTTGGCTTTCTCTGTCTCGGTGCATGCGAGCACCACCATTGCTGTCATAGCAAACAAAATCAGTTTTCTCATGTTTTTATGAAGGTTGATGTTTCATCGTAATTTGACGGATGCGGCGATAGCCGACGGACCTGGAGCCGGAGCGTCACGGGCGGGCGATGTGCATCTGCTCAAGAAGCCATGACTCCCATTCGTCCCACTGCTCCTGATACCAGAAATGGCCTGTCTTCTGATAGAGGCTCAGCGTCTTGGGGGCCGACACCACATTATAGACCGAATAGGCCGAGGAGGGTGGCACCACCTCGTCGTTGTAGCCGAAGGAATACCATCCGGGGCAGGTGATGCGCCGTGCGAAATTGACGCCGTCGTAATAGCGCGCTCCCTCCACTTTTTTCATGTCGGGATGCTTCACGCCATAGAAATAGTGAGGCCAGCCGCAGGCTTTCTGCTGCAGTGCTATCTCATAGTCGCACATCGCGTCGTGGACGGCTGCCACATAGGTGATGCGCTTGTCGAGGGCAGCCACGGCGAGCGAGAGGAACCCTCCCTGCGACGAACCGGTGACGCCCACCTCACGGCCGTTCCACTCGGGCAGCGAGGCGATATAGTCGACCGAGCGCACCGCGCCCACCACCACGCGTCTGTAGAAGTTCTTCTCAGGCTGGTCGAGGTTCGACTCCCAGTAGCCGTCGAGGGCAGCGAGCCGCAGGTCGTCGTAGACCGACTGCCGCATGGTGACGGGGATGCCATGGATGCCGATTTCGAGGGTGATGGCTCCCTGCGACGCCGTCCACACGTCGCCCCCGTAGGGACGCACGCCGGCTCCGGGCACGCGGAGGAGCGCAGGATACCTGCCTGGCTTCACGGGGATGCACAGGATGCCGTAGATGCGGCTGCCGGGACGGTTGTTGACGAAACTCACCTCATAGACGTTGACCGTCTCGGTGCAGCGATCGGGGAGCAGTGTGCGATGGGGGTCGAGGGCCAGGCGGCGCGCCTCTGTGAGGGCGTTGCCCCAGAACTCGTCGAAGTCGGCGGGGCATTGGGTGGCGGGCTTCAACTGCTCGGGCGAGAAGCCGGCGGTGCAGAGGCCCTCATAGTCCTTGCCATCGACATGGGCGGTCACTTTCAGCCGGTAGAAGCCGGGCGTCTTCATCGTGCCGGTCCATGTCATCTTGCCGTCTTTCAGCGTGACCTGCTCCTTGCGCACGTCGGGATACATTACAGGGCCGGCCTCATAGTCGACGACGGCGTTGTCGAGCAGGGTGCCCGACTTCAGCACGTTCACCACGAAAGTGGCTTTCTCGCCCACACGGTAGTTCCAGTCTTTATGGTCGGGGGTGACGCTCACCACGATGTTGTGACCGATGATCTGCCCCATGGCGGGGAGCAGCATGCACAACAAACCTAAGAGTGTTGTCAGTCTCTTTCTCATCTCTGTTGTCCTCTTTCTTTCATTTTCCTATTTTCGTCATCCGCTCCACTTCTGCCTTCACCACGCTCAGCGTCGTCGTGTCGGTGGCGAAGACTGAATTGAGGCCCTGGGCCTCCTGGGCTGGGTCGCCGGTATAGTCGTCGCCCACCATCCACTGCTCATGCTTGGGGTTGGCGAAACCGCCCCATCCCCAGAAATTGCAGCCGGCAAAAGAGCCTCCGCTCTCTGCGTTATCGCCGACGAGAGAGAAGACGAAACGGTAGAAACCGTCGCGGCCCTCGGTCGTCGACTCCTTGTCGAACTTGAACCCGTCGCGGGGATAGCCGAATTCCTCCATCACGAGGGGCTTCTTGATGCGCGAGCAAATCTCAAGATGGCGGTCGATATAGTTGCGCGTACTGTCGCAGCTGGCGGCCAGGTCTTCCACAAGGTGGTCGGCACGCGCCCACGACCAGTTGTAAGGCCACAGGTGAATGTTGCAATAGTCGATGTTGGGATCCGAGCAGATACGCTCATAGCAGGCATAGTCGCCCTCGCAGCCCCAGGCTCCCTCGCTGCCGATGGAGATGAGATGGTTGGGGTCGAGGCTGCGGATGAGCGCCGAGGCTTCCGACAGCCATTTCTCAAAGGCCGGCAATGCCTCGCGGCTGAAGGCGCGCGGCTCATTGCCTATCTGCCACGACATGATGGCCGGGTCGTCGGCATAGCGCACACCCGTGTAGCGGTTGGTGCGGCCCACGATGAAGCGCACATAGTCGTAGAAGAGCGCATGGGCCTTCTCATTGGCAGCATACTGCTCCACAAACTTCATATATGCGGGATAGCCGTCCTCGTTGGGACGGGGAGCCTTGCCCACACCGGCATGCTCGAGATAGAAGCCGTATCCCCCACTCCACTCCCACGAGTTGTTGAGATAGAGCACAGCCACCATCTGGCGCTTGCCCATCTCCTGCAGCAGGAAGTCGAGACCGGCGAGAATCGTGTCGTTGTAGACGCCGGGGGCAGTCTGAAGCGTCGGCTCCACCTTGGTGGTGACGCCCCGCTCGCCGTCGCTGCCCACGAGCACGCGCAGGTTGTCGATGCCCATCGACTTCATATAGTCAAGTTCGCGACACAGGCGGTCGCGGTCGCCGCCCTGCCCCTCGCTCCCGAGGATGGCCCCATACCAGAAGTTGGTGCCCACATAGTAATAAGGCTTTCCGTCTCTGACGAAATGTCCGTCGCTAACTTTGACAAAACTGCCAGACGCGTCGGGTTGTGTGCATGCTGCCAGACAAAGAATCATGGCTATCATTCCGAATAGTTTGTTCATGTGAATCGGGTTTGCAATTTATTTTGCAAAATAAACAAAAAAAAAGGAAATATAATGATACTTTAGTGACAGATGCTGATACAATTAGGAAAATTTGAAGCACCGACGAATTGACCGCATACAAGGAGACGACATATCCCCCCTTTACCCCCCATCGTCAACGATGAGAGATCATCAACGATGAGAGATCATCAACGATGAGAGCCGGCATCCGATCGGATGCCGGCTCTCGCCTTTGTGGAGATTTTTTTCCTAGGATTTCTAGTTTTTCTAGTTTTTCTAGGATTCCTAGTTTTCCTAGGATTTCTAGGATTCCTAGGATTTCCTGGGGCAGTGCCCTTTATTGCATTCCCTTGAAGAGAGCGTCCACCAATTCGGCCTCATACCAGTTGAGCGAATTGCGGTCGATGAGTCCCATCCACCAGAGTCCGGTGGTGCCGCGATTCTTCAGTTCGCCGGTGATAAAGGAGGCATACTTGATGCGCTCACTCATACTCTTATTCTCGTCGATTGCGCCGAACTCACCGAAGAAGAAGGGCACACCGAGCTGGTCGGCACGGTTGGCCACACGGGCCACGAGGTCGGAGATTTCCTTTTCGCAAGTGGCATCAAAAATATTGACGTTCCACTCACCGTTGTCGTTGCAGAAACCGTAGGGGTCGTAGCTGTGCACCGACATGAGGATGTGGTTGGGATGCTTGTCTGACGGCGCCTGGAATCCAGCCAACTTGGCGGCACTGTTGCCGGCGCTGTAGGGATTGACCACCAGGTTGCGCCACTCGTTGTTGCCACCAGTGGCACGCACGGCGTCGACGAAGTCCTGCGACAGTTTGTTGACGGCCTCATAGGCAGCCGGTTTGGCGGGGTCGCCCCAGTTGCCCGTCTCGTCGAGGATCTCATTGACGGCCTCGAAGAGGAGGTGCTGGTCATAGCCCTTAAAGCGGTTGGCTATCTGCGTCCACAGTTTCTTGAAGCGCTGGCTGACAACGGGATACTGCTCCATATCGGCCTGCAGCCAGTGGGCGCCGTCTCCCCTCTTGGGGTCATACTCGCTGGCATCGTGGTGCACGTTGATGATGCAGTAGCATCCAGTCTTGAGCACCATGTCCACCACTTCCTGCACACGGTTCATCCATGCCTCTTCCACGTTGTCGTTGGCATCCATGTGGGGGAACCAGGTCACCGGCACGCGGATGACGTTGAAGCCCTTGGCGGCGATGGCGTCGATGATAGGCTGCGTGGTGACAGGCTGTCCCCAGCAGGTCTCCCAGTCGTAGACGGTCTGCGGGTTGAACCATGAGAGGGTGTTCTCGTTGGTGATATCGTGGTTGGACTCGAGGGTGTTGCCCAGGTTGTAGCCCAGCACGATATTGTTGAGGAAGGAGTAGGAGCTCTCAAACGGGTCGCCGGCGTCGAGCCCCGTCCCGGCCTGGTTGATGACGAGCTGCTTGCTCACGTTGCCTGAATTGACGGTGAGGAAGGTGGAGCGGGCATCGCCCATGTTGCGGTCGACGCTCACCCTCACATACGAGTATTTCGTCGTGGAGCCGTAGCCGGCATGGTTGGAGATGGCGGCCCAGGAGGAGTCGGAGAGCTCTGCCGTCCAGTCGCCGTCGCAGTCGATGCCGATGATGGCATATCCGGCAGACACCTGGAAGGGCAAGGCGTCGATGGCCACGCTGTCGCGTGTGAAGTTGATATATGAGCCTTTGACCTTGATGATGGCGTCGTTGTCGTCGTCGTCGCTGCAGCTTTGGAGCGAGAAGACGGCGGTGATGAGTGCCATCAGTCCGAGAAAAAATCTTGTCTTCATCTCTGTCTGGTTATTTGTTGGGATAATAGATGCGGATGTTGTCGATATAGAAGTCGACGTCCATCGCCTTGGTAGACTGGTTGATGATCTGCATACGGAGTTCATCGAGGCCGGCGGCCTTCAGCTCGCCGTAGGTCATCCCCTTCATGCCTATCTCAGCGAGGCTGATGGTGTGGCGATACCACTGTCCCATGGGCTGCTCACCGTCGATGGTGCCGAGCACAGGCGAATTGTATTTGCCCAACTGCACATCATAGTCGTCCCATGAGAAGTTGTCGTACTCATAACTGGTGCCGTTGCCCAGCATCATATAGTAGCGCACATAGGCGTTCTTGGGCTCGTCGGCGCTGTTGAGGTCCCAACGGGTGTTGTTGTTGAACACCTCGCAGGCCAGGTAGACGTTCTCGAGCGGTGCGTCGGCGGGGATGACATCGAAGTCGGGCAGCGAGAAGAGGTTGTGGCCGCTGGCGGTCTCTGAGCCCCACTCCTTGATGTAATAGGCCATCGTGCCCCACCACTGCTGGGCCACTTTGCCCAGGTTGAAGCTGCCGAAGTTGCCGCTGCTGGTGTAGGGCGGTGTCTCGTCGTCGCATTCGTCGGTGACCTCGGCGGCGGGGCTCCATCCTAAGTTGGTGCCTATCTCGTCGAAATCCACCAGCAGGCAACTGTAGTTGTAGAACGGCATGCTGGCCTTGCCGCCGGGCGTGGTGACGGTGAGTTCGCGGCAACCCTCTGAGGGGGTCTCGCGGAAGCGGATGCGGATCTCATCCTCAGTATCGGCCACAGTGAAATCGGAAGGTCCGAGGGTCACGTCGCCATAGGCCACCGACTCCACCTGCACAAACTCATTGCCACGGATGACGAGGGTCTCGCCATAGACGGGCATATCGCTCGAGATGCTGCTGATGACGGGCAGCCCGGGGTTCTTGTAATAGCTGATGTAGGAGGTTCCTCCGGCCGTCTCCACCACGAGGGCGCCGTCGGCATAGCCGAGGTTGGGTATCTGTATGCCCACCACCGACGTGGTCTCATACGAGTTGGTCTTGGTGTTGAGGTGATGGTCCTGCTCCAAGATGGAGAAGTTGGGCACCTCCACATGGTTGCCGCCCACGGTGGTCCACACGGTGGTGTCGAGCTGGGCTGCGGCGAGGTCGGTGAAATAGATCTTCTCCACGTCCACCAGGTTGAGGCCGTAGATATAGAGCGAATCGCCGGCCTGGCGCGGATAGGTGGCCTGGATGCGTGAGATCTGCGGCCCGGGGGCGGTCACCTTGAAACTGTAGACAGCGGTGCCGTGGGTGGTCTCCACGCGTATCTCGTCCTTGAGGGTGCTGTCGAAGGCCGTGAGCACGAAGCCGTCGGTCTCGGTGGGCACGGTGACGATGAGGCTGTGGTCGGTGTTCATCATTGGGTTGAAGTACACCTCCTGGTCGTTGATATATACCTTGAGGGTATGGTCGAGGTTCTGGCCGATGATGGCGATGATCTGCCCTGGGCCCGACTTGGTGAAGAGGCTGTCGGCCTTGGCCGGGTCGGGCACGCGCACGCCGGTGATTACGGGTGTGCCGCTGCCGGAGTCATCGTCGTCGTGGCAGGCAGTGAAAGACATTCCCACAAGGAGGAAGGCCACTGCCAGCATTGCGTATCTGATAATATGCTTGTTCATGTTTTTGGTCTTTTTGAGGTTATTCTCCGAAATCATAAGCCACGGGAGGCTCTTTGAGCAGCGGGTTCTGGATGACGTCCGACTCGGGATAAGGCATGAAGATATTGGTCTCGCTGAGCACGATGGGCTGGTAGCCGGCGAGGCTCCTCGAGAGCGAGTCGATGTCGAACTTATAGCCTTGCTTCACGGTCTTCACCACGGTGTTGTCGCTCTCGCTCGCACGCAGGCAGTCGTTCCAATAGACATAGCCGTTGGAGTCGAAGAAATACCATGTGTTGGTGCCCGGCGGGAAGCAACGGTAGCTGATGGTGCCGTCGTCGTTGAGGATGATGTCGCCCTCGCGGTATTCATAGGCACGGTGCTGGCGGTTGTTGAAGTAGTTGAGCATGTACTGCGGCTTCCAGCGATACCATGTCACCATGTCAAACCAGTTGCAGTATTCCATGCAGAACTCGATGCGGCGCTCGCGGATGAGCGTGTCGAAATCGTAGCTCTTGAGCGGCTTCACATGGGCACGGGTACGCACGGCATTGATGGCTGCCAGGCCGGCGGGGTCGCTGGTCGACGCCTGGTTGCCGAGGATGGCCTCTGCCTTGATGAGATAGACGTCGGCCAGGCGCATGATATAGGTGTTGAGGGGCGAGGCCATCATGGCCAGTTCGCCGTCGCAGTCGGCCTTGGTGCCGAGCACGCCTTTCTTGCACTGCAGCCAGTTGTGGTTGTAGGTGTAGCCTCCCTCAGCGGCCTTGATGTAGTTGTAGTGGCGGCCGGGCGAGAAGAAGGTGCCTCTCAGGCGGAAGGAGTCGGCAGGCTCCTCATTGTAGATGTCTATCATGTCGATAGAGGCCGTCAGGTTGCCGCCCCACACGTTGACGTCGCTCACCTCGGGGAAGCAGAGGTCGGAGTAGAGGGCGTTCATGGCGCCCCACTCACCGCTGTTGGGTGATGCCCACCGCATGGCCAGCAGTGTCTCGGCGTTGTCGTTGTTCTGCGAGCGGAAGAGCTCCTCATAGTCGCTCATCAGTGAGTATTCACCGCTGTTGATGACCTCGTCGCAGAGGCCGACGACCTCGCGCAAGGTGGCCTCGTCACGGCTGCTCTTGTTCCAGCCCGACTGTGCCAGGAGTGCCTTGGCCAGCAGGCCTTTGGCGGCATATTTCGACGCGTGGTGGTCGATGCCGCGGGCGGGCAGCAGCTCTGCGGCCTTGCGGTAGTCGCGGATGATGAACTTGAGCACGTCTTCCTCGGTATTGAGGGGCTTGACGGGATGGGCGGTCATCTCAGTGTTGTCCTCGAAGAGAATCACAGGTCCCCATCCGCGCAGCAGGTAGAAATAGGCGGTGGCACGCATGAGGTAGCACTCGCCTAACGCTTGGTTGCGGGCCGACTCCGAGACATCTTCGCTACAGTAGTTGAGAATGTTGCTGATGGTGGCGTTCGACATGGTGATGACGTTGTAGATGGCCGACCATGCGAGGCCCATGTCCTCGGTGAGACCAGTGATCTGGAACTTGGCGAACTCGGCGCTCACATACGGATTCCATCCGTCGTTGGCACGGAAAGAGCCCATGCCGATGATGGCGCGGCGGTTGAAGTCGAACCAGGCACGGTTGTAGAGGGGCTCCACACCCTTGAGCACGGCGTCGTCCGACACATAGAAAGTGGGGGCGGTATAGTTGCCTCGCGGGGTCTTGTCGAGGAAGTCGTCGCCGCAGCTGCTCAGGGTAAGGGCGGCCAGGGCGGTAAAGAGCAATATATGGATCTTTTTCATTTTCTTGTTTCCTCCTTTAGCATTAGAATCTCACTTTGAGTCCGAAATTATAGATGCGCTGCGACGGGTAGCGGTAGTTGTCGATGCCTTGCAGGATCACACTCTGTCCCTGCGCGCCGATCTCGGGGTCATAGCCGTCGTAGCCTCCGATGGTGAGGAGGTTCTGCACGTTGGCATACACCTGCACCCAGTCGAGCTTGAGTTTCATGAGCAGCGGCTTGGGCACGTTCCATGCCAGCGAGAGGGTCTTCAGACGGATGTAGGAGCCGTCCTCCACGAAGCGGTTGCTCACACGGTTGTTGTCGTTGAGGCTGGCGCCGGCGGCACTCACACGCTGCACGGTGGCCGTGCCGGGGTTGGTGACATAGACGTTGGAGATGTCGTTGGCCGAGCCGTTCTCGTCGATGAGTCCGATGCGGGCATAGTTGGTCACGGCTTTCATCTTGTTGCCCCATCCGAGGGGGTCGGTATGGTTCTGGCGCACCAGGTTGTAGATGTCGTTGCCCACGCTGCCGTTGAAGAAGAACGACAGCTCGAAGTCTTTCCACGAGATGGAGTTGTTGATACCGAAGGTGAAGTCGGGGTTGGGGTCGCCGATATACTTGCGGTCCTGCTCGTTGATGATACCGTCGCCGTTGACGTCCTCATAGATGAAGTCGCCCACCCACACGGAGTTCTGGGCGATGGGCTGCAGGTTGTCGTTGGAGTCGACGGGGCGTGCCACTGGCACCCTGCTGCCGTTCTTGTCGAGGATGAACTCTCCGAGTTGGTTCTTCTGATAGAAGTCCGACTCATCATGATACATGCCGATGACCTGGTAGCCGTAGAAGCGTCCCACCGGTCCGCCAATCTCCGAGAGGGTGTAGGTGTTGGTGCCGATGGTGCCCTGAATGGCTGAGTTGGTGCTGTTGAGACCGGTCAGTTTGTTGCGGTTGAACGAGAGGGTGATGCCCGTGCGCCATTTCCAGTCGTTGTTGGAGATGTTGACGGTGTTGAGGGTGAACTCGATACCTTTGTTCTCTATGGCACCGGTGTTCTCCCAGGGGGCGGTCATGCCCATCCAGTCGTTGTTGATGACATACGAGGGCAGTGATGCCTGCATGAGCAGGTTGTCGGTCTTCTTGAGATAGGCGTCGACGATGAACTCGATGCGGTTGTTGAAGAGCGAGAGGTCGAGACCCACGTTCCATGCGGTGGTGCTCTCCCACTTCAGGTCGGGATTGGCGAAGTTGCCTGGATAATATCCTGTGCCCCAGGCAGTTGCCGTATTGGCCATAGTGGCACCATAGGCATAGCTGCCCGAACTCTGGTTGCCCACGTGTCCCCATCCGAGACGGAGCTTGAGGTTGCTGATCCAGGGCACGTCGCGCAGGAAGGCCTCGTTTTTCACACGCCATGCGAGGGCGGCCGAGGGGAACCATCCCCAGCGGTTGTTCTCGCCGAAGCTCGACGAGCCGTCGGTACGGAGGGTGGCGGTGAGCATATAGCGCTCGAGCAGGTTGTAGTTGAGACGGCCGTAGTAGGACTCGATGGCCCACGGAGTGCCGTCGTCGCCGCTGTTGGTGGCGGTAGAGGCGTCGCCCACGCTGAGGGAGTGGATGGCATCGGAGATGTATCCCTTGCGGCTGGCCGAGAGGCTCGACCACACGCCCCACTGTGCCTCATGTCCGGCCATGATCTGCACACGGTTGTTCTTGAAGGGCTCGAAGTCGTAGGTGGCGTATTGCTTAAACGAGTTGTATTTGTTCTGGTTGCTGCCGCGGGTAGAGAGCGACTCGCTGCGGATGCTGCCATACTGATATTCGGGGGTGAAGTAGTAGTTGTGGCCGAAACTGCGGCTGCCGCCATATTCCACGCGGATCATCAGGCCCTTGATGGGCGTGATGTTGGCATAGAAGTTGTAGTCGAGCTGCGAGTTGTTGCGGCGGTTCTCCTTCATCTGTGCCTCGAAGAGGGGATTGCTGTAGTAGGTGGCAAAGTCGTTGACCTCGACGAAGCCGTAGGAGCCGTCGGGGTTCTTGGGTGCCACGTCGGGGAACTGGTTGAGGGCAGTCTGGATGACGTTCGACTCATCGAAGGTGATGGTCTGGGCGGTGCGGGCATAGTAGCCGCTGGCACCCACCTTGAGCCAGTTGTTGATCTCGCTGTCGAAATTGGCACGGAAGGAGGCACGGTTGAAGCCCGAGCCGATACCGATACCGTCCTGGTCGAGATAGCCGCCGGAGAGGGCGAAGGAGTTGGTCTTCGTACCGCCGGAGATGCCCACCTGATGATTGTGCATGAAGGCGGTCTGGAAGAGGACGTCCTGCCAGTCGGTGCCCTTGGTGAGCAGCGTGGCGTCTTTGTAGTCCTCGCGCACGCCCCAGCCCATGATGTTGGCACGCACGTTGTAGAAGTCGGCATACTCGGGCAGGTTCATCACCTCGAGACGGGTGGGCAGCTGCTGCCATCCCGCATAGCCCTCATAGGTGATCTTCGTCTTGCCTTCCTCGCCGCGCTTGGTGGTGATGAGCACCACACCGTTGGAGGCTCGCGAACCGTAAATGGCGGTGGCGGAGGCATCCTTGAGCACCTCGATGGAGGTGATGTCCGACGGGTTGAGCGAACTCATCACGCTGGTGTTGTCGCTCGTCTGACCCGACATGGCGATGCCGTCGACCACATAGAGCGGCTCATTGCCGCTGAGAGAGTTGATACCTCGGATCTGGACAGAGATGCCGCCGCCGGGGGCACCGGAGTTCTGGGTGACCTGCACACCGGCGATACGGCCCTGCATGGCCTGCTCGATGGAGGTGTTGACACCCTGCTTG
>CADBLU010000246.1 GCA_902795605.1 uncultured Prevotellaceae bacterium
AAGTCCTAATTGTTTGTAACTTACCATAATAGTTGTTTTTATTGTTGATGATAGAAAGAATCTGATGTGATTGCAAAATTAGCATTTAAAATTGGCAAAACAAAGATTTTAATCATTTTTTTGATGCCTGATGTACATGAAAGCAACTATCTCCCTGCCGCAGGCTGACGGCAGGGAGACAATTGTAAGACACAGTTGGCAATTTGGAGGATGCCCCCCTACTCGCTCTTCACCGTGAGGATGCGCCCGTCGGCGGTCACCTCCAGAGGCACCACCTTGAGGCTGCGCAGCCATGTGATGTCGTTCGACGGCACACAGTCGTGATGGAAGAGATACCACTGTCCTTTATACTCCACGATGCTGTGGTGTGTGGTCCAGCCTACCACAGGCTCCAGGATGACGCCCTGATAGGTGAACGGTCCGTAGGGGTTGTCGCCCACGGCATAGCACAGCAGATGGGTGTCGCCAGTGCTGTAGGAGAAGTAGTATTTGCCGTTCATCTTGTGCATCCACGAAGCCTCGAAGAAGCGGTGGGGATCATCGGCTGTCAGAGGCTTGCCGTCGGCGTCGACCACGAGCACGGCCTTCGGAGCCTCAGCGAACTGGAGCACGTCGTCGCTCATGAGGGCCACACGCGAGGGCAGCGCGTCCTCTTTCCCTTCGGGCAGCAGCGTGGGTCTGAAACCAGCCTCCTGCCCCACCGATGCGGCGGGCTTGAGCTTGTTGTCGCGATACCACTGCAGCTGGCCGCCCCAGATACCGCCGAAATAGACATACACCCGGCCGTCGTCATCCTTGAAGACGCAGGGGTCGATGCTGTAGGAGCCGATGATGGGTGCCGGCTGCGGGATGAACGGCCCTTCGGGTTTCTCTGCCACTGCCACTCCGAGGTGGAACACTCCGGTGTAGTCTTTGGCCGAGAAGATGAGATAGTAGCGGCCGTCTTTCTCCACCACGTCGTTGTCCCACATCTGCTTCTCTGCCCAGGGCACCTGGTCGACATCGAGAATCACTCCATGGTCGGTCACCTCTCCCTCCATCACGTTGTCCATGGAGAGCACGTGGTAGTCACGCATCTGGAAATGCCCGCCGTCGTCGTCGAAGCACTCGCCGCTGTCCCAGTCGTGTGAGGGATAGACGTAGAGCCGTCCGTTGAATACATTGGCAGAGGGGTCTGCCATATAGTCCTTAGGAAACAAATACCTTGCTTTTGCCATAATAATAAAGTTTATGTTGATGTAATAAGTCAATAGTCATAGAGTTTCACATGCAGTATCTTATAGTCGCCCACAGAGATGCGGGCATGGCGCCCCTGATGGTCCTGGTCGCCGTTCTCACGACGCACATACTGGGGACGGCCCTCACCGTCGAGGTGCACCTCGTCGACATGGCTGATGCCCACACGGCCGCCCTTGAAACGCCGGGCTGCCGTAGTACCGCCCTTGCCGCCGGCGTCCGCGAAACCGTCCTCACCCAGCACCTTTGCCTCTGTCTGCTGCTTCTCGGTGGCCGTCTGGAAGGTCACCACTACCCCACTGCCGGCCACAAGATACTCACGAGGCGCAATCCTAACGACGACCGCTCCCCCCTCAGGCCAACGCGAGCCGTCGGTGGCACGGGGGTCCCATGGCAAGGTGAAGAAATGGCGGCAGGTGAGGGCGAGGTCGCCGTCGGCAATCACCCGCTCCTTGTCGTCCTCATCGAAGAGCAGTCCCCAACGGGGCGTCTTGTCCACGGGGCGGTTGAGCACGGGTGCGAGTTGGCGCAGCAGACCATAGGCCTGGGTCACATGGCGGGTGTCGCTCTCCGGCGCCTGGTCGATGGCAAAGGGGCTGAACCCCACGGCATCATACTCACCCATGGTGTAGAGGGCGCGCACGCCACTGTTTTCGCAGCAGCGCGACTCAGGGATAAACAGCGGATTGTCGGGCAGGGCATACTGCTCAGCCCACCCCTTGAACCCAGTGTCGTAGATGTCGGGAGCCAGGAGATCGATGAGCGGCGCTCCGCAGTGCCACACATCCTTGAGATGCGCCAGCGGACCGGCAGAGGGATATTCGCCGGGCTGCCGTCCGCGGCTGTTCATCGCCGCATTGACATAGAGCGGCATATCGCTGATGGCGCGGGCTCTCTCAGCCAGCCGGTTGACATATCGGGCATAATAGTAGGCCATGAAAATCTCGTCGGTATAGAGGTCATCGCCGAACACCTCCGTCCACGTGCCGTCTTTCGGACGGAAACGCTTCGCCATGCGCGGATGAAGCGACGCCTTGTGCTTCTTGAGATAGGTCATCAGGTCGGACGGCACCCGCCCGCCGAACAGCCGGTCGGCCTCCGGTGAGTGGTCACGCGCATCCTCGAGCATCCCTATCTCGTTCTCCACCTGCATCATCACCACGGTGTGATGCTCACGGTCTACGTCGGCGATATGGCGCATCAGCCGCTCGAAAGCCCTGCCGTCGGCCTCCAGCACGTTCTTCGAGAACACGCTGGCTATCTCGAGAGGTTTGCCCATGGCCGTCATCGACCGCGGAAACCGCTTCGTGTCGGTCTTCACCCACTCCGGCGCATAGCAGCTCATCGAGTTTTTCCATGCGCCAAACCAGAGGAAAATCACTTTCAGCCCGTTCTCACGGGCCTTGAGGAGCGTGCGGTCGATGAGGGTGAAGTCGAACTGCCCCTCCACAGGCTCCGTCAAGTCCCACTGCGCCGGCACGAGCACGGTGTTGAGACCGAGGGAAGCCATGCGAGGCATCACCTCGTCGATATCGGCTGTACAGGTGGCGGCAGAGTTGCTCAGTTCACCGCCGAGAATCAGCATCGGCTGACCGTCGACGCTCACCCGCGCCGACGAGCCGTGGCGCACCAGCCGTGGCTGTGCGCCTGCGGCGACAGCCACGAGCATCAGCAGACAGACGACGGTATTTCTCATCGCTATTTGCCTTTTTCCCTCAGTCCAAGACACGCCACGCATGTTCGGACCTTTCATGGCTGAGGAGCAAAGAGTTGCTCTATCTTCTCCACCACCGGTTTGGCCTTATAGTCACGGTCGAAGAGCAGCGGATAGTTGGTGCGCCCCTGGATGGGCCAGCCGTTCAGCCACGACGTGGCGTCGGAGAGTCCCCACAGGGTGACGCGCCCAATCTGGTCGCGGTGCTTGGCATAGATCTTGAAGAAAGCCAGATAGCGCTCCTCAAACAATTGCTCAGCGGCACTGTCGAGCCCGTTGACGTAGGGATTCCACTTCGGGTCGTTCTCGAATTTCTGGTTAATGTCGGCACCGCCGAAAGCCTCGGGGTTGGGCAGCATATTGAGGTCCAGCTCGGTCATCATCACCTTCACGCCCGTGGCAGCCAGCGAGTCGATGGTCGTCTCATACTCTGCCAGGTCGGGATAATCGGTGCCATTGTGGCTCTGCATGCCCACACCGTCGATGCGCAGCCCTTTCGACTTGAGCTGGCGCACAAGGCGGCAGACGGCCTCACGCTTGGCGGGCTTGGCCATCGAGTAGTCGTTGTAGTAGAGTTCGGCATCGGGGTCAGCCTCATGGGCAAATTGGAAGGCCAGTTCGAAATACTCGGGGCCGATGATGCGGAAATAGGGCGACTGACGGTAGCTGCCGTCGTCCTCGAAGGCCTCGTTGATGACATCCCATCCGAAGATACGCCCTTTGTAGCGGCCCACCACCGTGGCGATATGGTCGTGCATGCGCTGGATAAGGGTGTCGCGCGACACCTCTTTGCCGTTGGCATCGGTGAAGAACCAAGGTGCGGCCTGAGAGTGCCATACCAGACAGTGGCCGATGGGCGTCAGCCCGTTCTCCTCGGCAAACTTCACATACTGGTCGGCATCCTCCCAGTGATACTCACCCTGCTTGGGCACCAGTTCGCCCTGCTTCATGCAATTCTCTGGCGTCAACTGGTTGAAATGCTTGCGGATGGCCTCCACCACCTTGGGGTCGGTGCCTTTCTGCTCGTCCACATTGATGGCGATGCCGATAAGGAACGACTTGCCCACGGTATTCTTCAGCGAAGGCTCTTCAGCGGGGGTGTTGTGGCAGGCGCAAAACAGCGCCGCCACAGCCACCATGCTCAATATTTTCTTCATATCAGTCAATCTTGTTTGGACCGCGCCTCAATGGCCTTGTTGATCTCGTCTATCTTCTCATCGCTCAGCTCATACTTCGAGATGATAAACATGGCAAGCATCAGCAGGATGGCGGGGATGACGCACACCAGCCAGAGAATACCCTCCTCGGCCAACGGAGTCTGGTCAATCTGGTCGCTGTTGTAGCCCACATAAGCCAGCACGGCAGGACCTACGATACTTCCGAAAGTCATACCTGCCTTGAAGAACAATCCTGTCAGGGCGTTGACGATGCCGGAGATGCGGCGGCCGGTGGTATACTCACCATAGGAGATGACCTCGGGCACCAGAGCCCACATGTAGCCGGTGGCCACGATGACACCAGTGCTCTTCACAAACTGTGCGATATAGATCCATGTCATGTTCACATTCTCCATCTTAGAGATGATGTAGAGCATGACCATACCGATGATGGCCGCGCCAAGGAAGAGATAGAACATGTTTTTCTTGCCCACCATGCGCTTGAACCACGGGACAAGCGGCATGAAGATGAATGCCGGGATAGAACCGAGAGCCATAAACACCGACAGTTCCTGAGCGGAGCCGTGCAGGTTGCTGTTCACAAAATAGGCACCGGCGGCGTTGCCGACCGACATCATGGCAAAAGCGGTGATGAAGAAGAAAGCGATGACACGCAGCGGACGGTTGCGCAAGAACTCCATCCAGAGGTCGCTCACCTTCACGGTATCCGTAGCCTTCGCATCCATCACCACGCGCTCCTTGCACTGGCTGAAACAGAACAGGAGCAGGCAGAAACCGACGATGGCGTAGATGGTCATGGTGGTGAACCATGCCGAGGAGTCTTTCGGCAGACTGTCGGACGGAGCACCTGCTATCAGGGCGATGAACAAGGGAAGTCCGGAGTTGACGGCCAGACCACCCAGGTTGGCCATAAACATTCTCACCGACGTGAGAATGGTGATCTCGTCGGTGTCGCGGGTAAGCGAAGAGTTCAATGCTCCATAGGGCACGTTGATAAACGTATAGAGCAATTGCATGGAGATGTATGTGACGTAGGCATAGATCAGCGACGGTGCGAAACCATTGTAAAAGCACAAGATGGCAAAGCCGGAGAGCGGAATGCCCACATAGAGCAGATACGAACGGTATTTTCCATAGCGCGGATTGCTTTTGTCAATCAAAGCACCCACGATGGGGTCCCAAATGACGTTTGCCACATTGCCGACAAGGAACATGACGGCCACCGCCGACGGAGTAAGTCCGTAGATGTCGGTGTAGAAGAACAGCAGGTAGGTGCAAATGACCTGGAAGATCAAGTTCTGCGCAAGGTCGCCAGAGCCGAAGCCGATGCGCTGAACCCATGAGAGTTTGTAAAAACCTTTGGACTCGTTTGTATTCATTTCGTTATATAATTTAAAGTTTTTGTTTCGTGAAAGACATCCGTCTCTTCAGATACGGGAAGAGCCACGGATGCGGAAATGGGTTATTTACCCAGAAGTGACATGATGCACTTGGCGGCATACTCGCCCATCACCCCGTAGCCCTTGGCGTTGGGATGGAGCCAGTCTTCCTGCAAGTCGGCTTTCAGCCGGTTGGGAATCTCGGGGTCGCGCATCGCCTCATCGAAGTCGATGAAGCCGTCGGCCTCCTTGTTAGTGCGTATCCAGTGGTTCACCGTCTGCCGTGCCGCCTCCTTGAAGAAGTTGCCCTTGTCGTAGAAACTGTTGCCGAACGGTGTGATAGTGGCCAGATACACCTTCATCCCCCGCTCATGCACCTTCTGGATGAAGCCCTTGAAGGCCTCTATCAATTCGCCGGCCATCTTCTCGCTGTGGCCGTCGCTGCCGCCAAGGTCGTTGACACCCTCGAAGATGACCACCGCGGTGACGCCGTTCTGCCCGAGGATGTCGCGGTCGAAACGCTTCACGGCAGGCTCGCTCAGTCCGCCACGCACCACGCAGTTGCCGCCGATACCCAGATTGAGCATGGCATATTCCTTCCCGCCCTTGGCAGCGAGAGCCGTTGCCATCTGGTCGGGCCAGCGGTTCTGCAGGTTGGTCGTCGACCCGCGCCCGTCGGTGATCGAGTTGCCGATAATGGCGATACACTCCTGTCCGTTGGCGGGCACGTCGATGGCGGCGATGCTGTACCAGTGGTCCACCCGCTCACTCTTGGCAAACGAGGTCTTGGGCTTGGCGGGGCCGGAAATGATGTATGACGTGGTGCGCGAACCGCGGTGCGAGGTGGCATTCTGCGGCGTGGCTCCATAACTGATGGTCACCGCCAGACGCTGCAGTGGACGGAGGGCATAGGCACACACGTCGCTCACGGCACATTCTCCGGGAGCGATGGTGACGCTGCGCTTACCGCCGAAGGAGAGATAACGGGCCGTCTTCACAGCGATGTCGCAGGAGTCGAGGGCATCGGCCACGAAGACCGACTTGATCTCCACTGGCTGTGCGCTGAACTCATTGGAGAGCCGCAGGCGCAACTGGCTCCCTCCCACCGACACTCTCACCACCTCGCGCAGAGAGCGGTCGGTGAGAGGTGCGGCGGGCATGTCGCCCTTGCCTGTGAACTCTGCGGCGGCAGCCCATGTGCCTACCCACGACGTGGTTTTCTGTGCTTGTGCCCATGCGGCCACCAAGAGGAATGTCAGTATAAAAAAAGTCTTTCTGTTCATAGTGTAGGAAGAATCATGGTTTCAAGATTTTTTATCCGTGCAAAAATACTCATTTCCTATTATAAACACAATATAATATGTGTCGTTTTTTTTCTCTCTTGTTTCATTTCATGTCATCACAGGTCTGAAACGCCCTATCTGTTTCCTTTTCGCACAACAGACATTTTCTCCTCCTCATGGCCCTCGGCACCGCCAAAACAGCTGCAAAAGCCCACTTTTTTGCTCTTTTGGCAGAAAAAGACAAGTGGCAGGATACATTTTGGAAGTTTTTCCAATCGCCATTTCCCTTTTTTTCTAAATTTGCAAACGAAAGGGAAAGGGCCGCATATGGACAAAGAGCAAGGTCTCCCCGTGAGGACTGCTCCCCCTGCGAAACTAACAATGAAGACACTTTTCTTATTTTTTAATCATTAACAAGCTTTATGAAAACAAGATTTTTTATGATGATTGCAGCCGCTGGCCTGCTGGCCTTCACTGCATGCGGAGGAAACAAGGGTGGTAACAACGAAGGTCAAGGAGGCGATCAGAAGGAGGCTGTGGAGCAGACTGAAGCAACCGCCAGCGAGGAAGTGAAAGAAGGCAGCAAGGGTCCGTGCACCGTCAGTTGCGACAAATTCAGCATCGACATCCCCGAGGGCTGGGAGGTGAGAAAAATCACAGAGAATGAGATCAGCGCCGGCCAGGAGTATAAGGAAGGCCTGAACTTCGTGTATGACGGCGCCGCCAACTTCAAGCAGTCGTGCCAGATTGCGACGGAAGTCAGCGGAATGGAAGCCCTTGGCGAGAAGACCTACGGCAACAACACCTATGCGACCTTCATGATGTCAGGCGACACCTACTTTGCCATCTTGAAGGTGGGAGACGGCGAGAGCGCCATCATCAAGGTCAACACCACCAACGTGAAAACAGCCGACAATGAAGTCGTGCTGAAAGTGCTCGAGTCGCTGAAACTGAAATAAGCGCAATCTGACTAAAGTCATAAAATCCAACTACATTTTGAGGGAGTGTGCCTGTCTCGGGGACACTCCCTCATCTTTTTTATGCGGCATAATTAGACCAACATCCTATTGGGAACCTTATGAATCCGCAGACTTCCTCAACGGCCGACCACTGGGGTGCAGTCGGTGATGGCGACAGGTATCTGAGCCGTGGATGCCGCCGTGGGCGTCAGCGTGACAGTCACGACGCATGCCTTGGCGTGGGAAGGCCGGTGGGCGTCGAAGATGAAATTGCCGATACTATAGTAGATGGTGGCGCCGTGGTAGTGCTCCACGGGCTGCAAGGTGTGCGAATGATGCCCCACGAGCAAGTCGGCACCGGCATCCACGAGCCGGTGGGCGTCCACCACCTGCTGGAGGATGGGGCGCATGGTGTTCTCGCCACCCCAGTGCAGGGTGACGATGATGTAGGCGTCGGGCGAGGATTGTCGCAAGCGGGACACACGGGCCACCAGACTGTCGAAAGGCTCTTGGCTGACGCTGGCTTCGGTGGGCAGATAGGGAAAGTTCTCGAGCGCAAGGCGCAGCGACGGCACAAGCCACACCTGCCGCGGCTCTGAGGCCAGGAGCACAGGCGCCGCCGCCTCGGCCATATTCGCCCCGGCGCCCACCGGCACCATCCCCTCTGCCAGGATGCGGTCGCAGGTATCGAGGAGCCCTCGCCTGCCCTGGTCGACGCTGTGATTGTTGGCCAGGTTGAGATGGGTGATGCCGTGGCGGCGGAGGGCAGGCAGATGCTCGGGGTCGCCGCGGAAGATATAGATTTTCTGACGGGGAGCCACCACATCGGTGACGGGGCACTCCAGGTTGGCCACCACCAGTTGGCTGGCGGCAAAGAGTGAGTCGACCGACGGCGAGAAGAGGACGTCGACACCGGCCGTGTCGATACGCTCTCGCACACCACGGTCGAGCAGTACATCGCCGACAAATGTCAGACGGAGCGTGTCGGCTGTGGCGGCTGAGAGTGCGGGGCACAGCACTGCCAACAGCATCAGACAAAGCATGCGCCGGAAAACCGGCGCATGCCATAATTGAGCGTTGTTTAGCATCCCGATCCGTAGAAGACGGTCTCGTTGTCGGCAGGCTTCTGATTCTTCAGCGGAATCATGATTTCCTTCATCCATGAGGGTTTGCCCGTGTCGGGATATTTCTTGACTTTCTCCTGCCACTCCTCGTCGGTGAGGCGGGGCATGTCGACCGGTTGCTTGAACTCACGGTAAGAGAACACACCGCCACGCATCAGATAGAGGTAGCCGTCGATCTCCACGACCACATAGAGATGCTGGGCAGGACCCACAGCCTCATACAGGATGGATTTCTCGGGATTGTTAGGACCGTTGGAGGTAAAGACGTCGGCCACCACGGCAATCGACTTGTCGGTGCCCTGCACGTCATACCAACCCATGAGATACTGGTCGGGCTCCTTGATGAGTTCGAGCGAGAGGTTCTCGAAAGTGGCACCGATATAGCGTATCTGCTCATACTCCTCATCGGTGAGGCGCTGTCCGGCAAGCTCTTTCTTGCTCACGCCGAGGAGGAATTTCGCCTCGTCTCTCACACTCTCGGTGATATTGTCTATCTCCTTTGTCGACACGCCATATTTGACCAGCACGGCGTGGGTCTCGTCGAGCAGGGCCACCGCCTTGCTCCAGAAGCCCACGTTGGGCGCCACATAACCCATCACCACGGGGGCAGGCAGACTGCCGTCGCCACATTCGGCCACCATCGGCTGCTTGGCATAGAGGATGGCATCGTGCTTCAGTTCGGCCCATGAGGCGAGCGTGGCGTTGAGGTCTTTCTTCTTCCACTGCGGGGTCTTCATGAAATAAGGCAACTTGGGGTCGGTAAATATGTTGAGGGCATGGAGC
Source organism: uncultured Prevotellaceae bacterium (assembly GCA_902795605.1). Classification (GTDB taxonomy): domain Bacteria; phylum Bacteroidota; class Bacteroidia; order Bacteroidales; family Bacteroidaceae; genus Prevotella. The sequence goes on from CADBLU010000246.1 coordinate 9,657, forward strand.
GCGGCAATCCACTTGTTGGCCACGCACGCGTTCCAGTCGGTCGCCTTCATCTGCTTCTTCATGTTCTCGAGGTTGGGCATGAACTCCGACCACTGGGCCGGCTGCTTCAACTCGTCGATGAGGATGCGCTCAGCGGCAGAGCTTCCCATGGCAGCCATCACGTCGAGGCCCATCGGCACGTCGCGCTTGGTGGGATTGTTTTTGTAGTCGTACATCTCTTGCAGCACCTCGGCATCGGGCTGATAGCGCTGGGGCATGAAGTTGATTTTCGTATGCGAGGTAAACTCAAACTTCGGGCGGATGCGTGTCTGCATGTCGCCTATCTTGTCTATCTCGGCAGCAAAGGCCTGGAGTTCCTTGTCCTTCTTCATCAACACTGCGGAGGTGAGCCCCATCTTCTTCATCGTCTCACCCACCTGCAGGATGGTGATATTGTCGGGGGCTCCCATCAGATAGGTGATGAGGTCGGAGACACTGTCGTAGGCCTTGCGGGCGACCGGGTCGTTCTGCAAGACTTCAGCGATGATGGAGGCGCAGCGCAACTGGAAAGGCTTGTCTGTGCCAAAGGGCACTGTCTGGAGCCACATCATGGCACGGAAATAGAGTTGGCACCGCTCCGAGCGTGTGTAGTGCCCACGGGGGCGGAAGAGGCTGTAGGCGAAGTTCACCTCAAGATAGTCGAGGAATTCGGAGAGGCTGTTTTGGGCATTCACGCAATTATTGATCTCCACTTCCACCATATCCTTATAAGCAGGGTCTACGGGCAGCGTCTCGCCTCCCAGCAACCGACAGGCCACGGCAAAGTAGGCGGCATTCCAGGCGGCACACTCCTTGAAGGTCTTATCCTTCGACTGCGCCCCGAGTTCGGTCATTTTCTGGTACATGCGCTTGCTGAGGTCAGAGATGATATCCACCAGTTTGCCCTCCTCCACCTTGCGCAGAGTGGTGTCGAAATAGAGGTGATAGAGCTGGAGGTAGAGGTCGGTGGTGACGAAACTGGGGAACATCGTGTAGTCGTTCTTCTCATAAATCTGGAAAATCTGGTCATCATCGGCGCCCACGATGCCGAAGCCGTACTTTCCCAGATGCTGTCTCATCTCGTCGGGGAAGACGTCGAGCTGATAGGGATTGATGAGGTTGTCGAGGTTGACGATACCGCTATTCGTCGTGAAATTCTGTTTGCGCAACAGTTCCTCACGGGCCTTGATCTTGTCGATGAACGCCGACTCTGCCTTGCTGTATTTCACAGGGCCGAGCTCGTCCTCTTTGTCTACTCTCAACCAAGCCAGACTGTCATACCAGGAGGTGGTATTGAAGAGCATGCGCAGGTCGCTGCTCTTAAAGAGATAGCCTTGGCGGGCGGCAAAGGCATTGCGCAGGGCACGCAACTCCACCAATGAGAGTTGTGAGATGTCCTGCTTGGTATCAATCTTCTTGTTGAGGGTTTCGACATTGATCTTCCCCTTGCCGGGAAGGACAATGGGTTTCTTGTCCTGAGCGAAGCCGCAGAGGGCTGTCAGCAGGAAGAAAAAGCATACAATTGTTTTTTTCATAACGAAATGATGTTGAAGGTTAATGGGAAGGTGTTGCGGTAGGAGAAAAGGCCTCGAGAGCCTCGTCAAGAGGGACGCCACGGGCAAGGAAGCGGGTGACACCAAGGCCGAACTTCCGCCACTCGTGCTCCACCACGGCATAGCGCCTGTCGGTGGTCGACTGCAGGGTGAGCACATGGCCGTCGGCAAACCGGAAATCCTCGAGTATCCCCCCGAGGCGAGACCCCATCCACATGGCGCGGATGTGGCCACGGTAGTTTTTGAAGATCCACAGCCGCCGTGCCACGACAGGGTCGAAGCGGGTGGTTTTCACTACACCCACAATGGCCTCTGTTGTGCCGTCGCCATCGACATCCCCCTCACACCACTGATAGACAGGGAAGGCCAAGCGGTAGCGGTCGGTGGTGGAGTCGGTGCGCAGGACAAGAAACGACAGCGAGTCGCTGACGGTCTCGACGGTGAACCGCTGCGCCTCCACGTGCACCGCGGCGAGCAGCAGTGAGACGGCGAGGATGATACGCATCGCTTTACAGTTGAGCTGCGATGTCGGCCTCCAGGTTCTTGATCTGGCGCGGGCCGAGCACCACAATATTGGCGCGGCTGATGATATAGTCGAGCGGAAGGGTCTGTGCTTGACTCAGGTAGATCTGTGTGCGCGACCCGTCGTCGTGGACAGAGATCCACGGGAGGGCGGCCACCTGGGTCTTCCAGAAGTGCTCGTCCTCATCGAGCGACACTTGGTAGATCTCCAGTCCGCGGCTGTGATACTTGTTGTAGAGTTCACGGAGCGCCATGATACGCTCGCGACTGCCCTGAGCGGCGAAGACATGGAAGTCGAGCAGCACCACCTGACCTTTCAGGTCGGTGAGACGGCGTGTCACACCCTTGTTGTCGGGCAGCACGATGTCGATGATGTCGGTCTCTGTCACCTTGCTGGCGTCGATGGTGATGCCCTGCTGCTCTGCCTGCACGATACGCCTCGTCTTCATTGCCTCGATAGCGATGTTGTGGAGGTTCTCACCCCGCAGCGAGCCAGGATAGTAGACATCCCAACTGGTGGCGACGGCCGAGATGGGCTTCACGTCGTCGACATTGCGACGGGGGTCGATAATCATCAGGTAGGCCTGACCGGCGACAATGCCCTGGAAGAGAGCGAAATAGGCTGAGGCGCTGCCCGGGTCTTTATAGATATAGTCGCTCATCACCTGCTCCTTGTATTTGTCGACCAAGGCCAGCACACTGTCGCCGACAGCATTGGCACTGAGGTCGGGGGCATCCACCACCCGCTTGGCGCGCGCCTGCAGGTCGATCTGCTTGAGTGCGAGCTCGCGGATGCGCTGGTTGTCGTCTCCACCCTCGATGGTATAGGTAGATGCCATGGTGGGGTATGAGGCCTTGACGTTGACGGTTGCCACGGTGTCGACGGCGAAGTTGACAATCTGCTGACCGATGCGCAGGCGGTAGAACTCTGGCACGCCCGCGGGGGCCTCCTCGCTGAAGGAGAAGTTGCCGTCGGCGGTGAGGGTGACGGAGTCCACTTTCTGCGGACCGTCGAGCGCCATGTTTTCGAGATATAGCACGGAGTCGGCGGCATCGGTGATGCTGCCCTCCACTTTGAAGTTGCCCTTACCGCACGAGGCGATGCACATCACTGCCGCGCATACTGCGGCGGATGCCCATAGGCGTGTGAGATAGTTTTTCATCTTTGATGGTTTGAATTTGTCCGCAAAAATAACGAAAGTAGAAATAACTACAAAATATTTGGCTAAAAAAATCGGGCAGCGCCGTGGCGTTGCCCGATAAAAGAGTGTGTTGGAATCGTCTACTTGGCTTTCTCATGCGAGAAATAGATGCCGCCGCAGAGTTCCACCAGTCCGTTGTAGGTGTCTTTGTAGCCAATCACGGTGAGGAGGTCGCCCTCCTCAATGCCGGCAGCCTTGATGAATCCCTTGCGGGCATCGCCGGTGGCGCCGTAGCCGGGATAGCAGCCATAGACATAGAGTTCGTTGGTGCCGTCGGTAATGTGGAGGTTGCCATAGTCATTCTCCTTGCCGGCGCTGGAGAGCAGGTCCTTCACGGTGCCTGTCACCATATAATAGGTGTTCTTGGAGTCCTCCTTGGTGAGGAACTCGGCGATGCTCACTGCGGTGACGGCATAGTTAAGCGACTCGAAAGTGCCGGAGACCATCTGCGGGTTGTCCTTATAGGCGCCGCGCTTGCCCACCACGGTGACGATGTCGCCCACCTTGGCACCGGCCTCGATGAAGCCCTCTGCACGATAGACGAGCGCCTTGCCCGAGTAGTCCTGGATGTAGAAGCTCTTGCCCTGCTTGTCGCTCTCATAGAGTTCGGTGATGACACCGGTCATGCGATACTGGGTGTCGCCCACCTCGGCAGCGAGGAAGTCGGCCACAGGCACCTCGAGGATGGCGCCGAACTGTGTCACAGCAGCCTCAGAGGAATACACCTTTCCTCCACTGGTGGTGGTGAAGGTAATGGTGGTCGCCCGGTCGCCGCCGGCATTCTCGTCGGCATGGAACGACACGATGCTGGTGGTGCCCTTGATGTCGACACCTGTGACGTGCAGCCAGCTCTTGGCCTCATCGGGGATAATCACCGAGATGCCGTTGCCTTTGTTCTGCAGCACAGCCTTGAAGTCGCCGCCCTCCAGAGGCAGGGTGTTGTTGGCGATATCGAGGGAGTCGACCTTGATGAGCGACTTCTCGATGTTAACGACGGTGACGTTGACAAGTTCGACGGTGCCGTTGTAGGTCGTCTTCGGGCCTTCCACGGTGACGATGTCGCCCACCTCAAGTCCCCATGCGGCGATGGAGTTGTTCTGACCGTCCATGCCGCTCTTGTCGAGCGTGCCGTAGATGTAGACCTCGCCGGTCTCATCCTGCAGATACCAGTTGCCGTAGACGGTGTTGGCGATGCGTGTCACTGTTCCTCTCACCTTGAAGGTCTTGCCGTCATCGCCGGCGATGACCTCAGCGCAGGTGGAGATGGGCAGGTCGGCCTTCTTTGTCATCTGAATGATATCGACACGCTGAGTCTTCCCCGCGCAGTTGATAGTGAAATAACCCGTCTGGGTGTCGGTAGCGGGACCGGCGGTGACAATCACCTTCGAGTCTCCGGCGCCTCCCTGGGCGGGTGCGACGGAAAGCCATTCGGGGATGTCGGTGATGGTCCAACTGTCCTTGGCTTTGAGTTCGATTTCCACGGAACCGCCATTGGCGGGTAGTGACACAAACGACTGCGACACTTTGACTTCGCTCAGGTAGGTCGGGTCGAAATCTTCCGAGCAGCTCACCATCAGAGTGAGTGCTGCCACAAACATGGGAATGAAATATCTGAGTTTCATATTGTCGGGTATCTTATTAGTTGAAGAAATACTTGATGCCGATAGACGCATACCAGCACTGTCCGAGTGTGTGGTATGGTTTCCATGTCTCAGCCTTTCCGCTGATAGAGCTCGGGGTGGAGAAGACGGAATATCCGTCGGCATCCACACCTTCATACTTAAGTACGCGCGAGTACTGCACGCCGTTGGAGGGAGCGGTGCTGTAGTCGAGGTTGGCAATCTTGCTCACGCCCCAGCTGGAGTTGAAGAGGTTGAGCAGGTTTTTCACATCGAAGCCGACCTGCAGCTTGTGGTAAGTATTGCCCACGTTCACCTTGAAGTCGTGCTTGTAGCTGAAGTCGATGCGGTGCACCCACGGCGAGAAGTGGCTGTAGGCTTTGGCATACTCACCCTTGCAGTTCTTCAGGTAGTCATTGCTCTCAACGAACTCCATGAAGCGCTGCTGGTCATCGGCAGAAGCGAAGCGGAAGTTGCCCTTGCCAGTCCAGTTGCCGGAGGCGTCAAAGTTGCCGGCCACATCAGCATTTGTCGGCACATAGAGGGCGTCATAGGGGTAGCTGTCGCCGTTGATGTCGTTGACCACCAGGTAGGAGGTGTTGTTGCCGCCGCGCCAGGTCTCATAGATGAAGCTGTAGTGGTTGTTGGCCTTGTCGTGGATAGTGGCGCTGGCCACGAAACGGTCGGGAGTCACATACTGCGAGTTGTGCAGCGTCACGTAATTGGGACCTTCCACAGCGGGGATGTAGGTGAAGGCCGATGATGCGTCGCTACCGGGCATACCTGTCAACTCTTTCGAGACAGTGTGGGTATAGGCGGCCATGAGGCTCACCCAGTCGGCCGGCTGTGCGTTGAGCGACAGGTTGAACGTCCATCCGTAACCTTTGCTGGTATTGTCGAGGATGAAGGCGTTGGGCATGTTCCTTGTCTTGCCCTTCTCGTCCACATAAGTATATTTGAAGTCCTCATAGATAGGACGGTTGTCGGCACCGTTGTAGCGGGCGAAGCCACCCACGTCCTTGATGCTCCAGTCAGAGATGCAGACAGCGTTGATGGTCTTGTTGAAGATGAACTCAGCAGTCACCGAGAGGGGGAAGGAGACAGGCAGCTGATAGTCGACGGCCAGTGAGGTCTTCCACACCTGCGGCATCTTGAAGTCGGGGTTGACAGCCTGGATGGCAGTTCCTGCCTCACCCTTATCGGGAGAGATGTCGGCGGGGCCAAGGCCGTTGGCGATGATATAGTCTCTGAGGGTGTTGCCTGCCATCAGGGGGTTGTTGATGCCGGCGAACTGCGACATGTCGGCGTTCGACTTGGTCCATGCGCCGCGATACTGCACCATATTGGAGTTGGTAGGCATGTTGGTGAAGAACACCAAGGGCAGACGACCGGAGAAGAGACCCGTACCGCCGCGCACCTTCAGTGTCTTGTCGCCAAGCACGTCCCAGGTGAAGCCCACGCGAGGCGACACGGTGAAATAGGACGAGGGCCACTTGCCGGTGTCGATGTGTCTGCCGTTGTAGTCGAAGGCATAGATGGCGTTGTTGGTCATCAGGTCGTCGTTGTTGAAGAACAGGCCGTCGAAGCGCAGTCCGTAGGTGAGCTTGAAGTTGGGGTTCACAGCCCACTCATCCTGTGCGTAGATGCCGAGTTTGTTGAAGGCCACACGGGCGGCAGGGTCTGTCTCGCCGCCGTAGCCGTAGGTCAGGGCCACAACCTCAGGCACGCTGTTGAAGAGTTTCGTGGGGTTGATGACACCGTTGTCCCTCATGTCGTCGGTCAGGTTGAAGCGGTAGTAACCCGTACCGTTTCTCATATACATATTGTCGGCCATCTGGTGCTCGAAGCTCACGCCACCCATCAGCTTGTGCTTGCCGAGGTAGGCGGTCAGGTCGTCCTTGACGTTCCAGATTGTGTTGTGCACGGCATTGTTCCAGGTGAACAACTCATAGCCGAGAGCCATGTAGTTGTTGTCCTTATAAGTAATGTCGATGAAGGGGAAGACAGAGGAGTCGGAGGCACGCACGTCATCGAGCTTGGAGTAGGTAGCCAGCAACTGGTTGGAGAGGGTCTCCGACAGGCGGCTGTTGAGGTCGAAGGTGAACGAGTGCACCAGGTTGTCCATGGCATACATGGAGTTGGCAAACGACATCGACGACTTCGACATACGGGCGTCGGGCATACGGGCGGCGCCGTCCATCGACGTGGCATTGGGTGAAGACCAATAGCGGTTCTTCGTATAGTTGTAGCGCACAGCCAGATGGTGGTTGTTGGTGATGTTCCAGTCCACACGGGCCAGGATCTTGTAGTTGTTCTCGTCGGCGGGGAAGCTGGTGTAGCTGCCGGTGTTGTAGCCGTAGGTCTGCCTCATGTAGTCGGAGACGGCCTGAAGGTCGGCCTGCGTGGTGCGCGAGATATAGTTGTCAGGGTCGGCAGGATGGTCGGCAGTAGCACCTCTCCAGCGGTTGGCCACTGTCGGGGTCTTCGACATCTCACCGTTGACGAAGAAGAACAGTTTGTCCTTGATAATCGGACCGCCCAGAGTGAAGCCGTAAGTCGTATTCTGGTCTTTCTCGCGGGCACCGTTGATCGTCTCACGCTCGATGGCGTCGCCGCGGAGGTTCTCATTCTGGTGATAGACGTAAGCGCTTCCACGGAACGTGTTCGTACCCGACTTGGTGATGGCGTTCACACCACCGCCGATGAAGTTGGTCTGACGGACGTCGTAGGGGGAGATGACCACCTGCAACTCCTCGATGGCATCGATAGAGATGGGGTTGCCGCCGCCGGGAAGGCTGGAACTAAGACCGAAGTTGTTGTTGAAGTTGGCACCGTCAACAGTGAAGTTAGCCGTACGGCCGTCGCTGCCGGCGAAGCTCATGCCGTTGCCGCCATAGGGCGAGAGACGGGTCACCTCAGTGATGCTGCGGCTCACGGTAGGCAGGTTGGTAATCTGCGCGTTGGTGATGTTGGTCGAAGCGCCAGTCTTCTCAATGTTGAATTTTGAAGCCTTTCCACTGATCACCACCTCAGCCAGTTCGTTGGCATCCTCATCGAGCCACACGTCGAGATTGTAGGTCTCAGCAAGTTGCAGGACAATGCCCGTCAGCACCTTGGTCTGGTAGCCGATGTAAGACACGGTCACCTTGTAGGGGCCGCCGCTACGCATACCCTGGATGTTGTAGCGACCGTCGATGTTGGTCACGGCGGCGTAGCGTGTGCCCGAGGGCTCATGCACTGCCTGCACGGTGGCACCGATGACGGTCTCACCACTCTCTTTTAACGTCACTTGTCCGCCGAGTGCCGACGTGGTGACCTGAGCCATCATGCTTGTGGCAACCACAAGCATCAATGACACCAGAAAGAAAAGTCTTTTCTGCATAATTGATTTAAAATAAGATTAATTAACAAATAGCGGGCTTTTCGCGGCCCTTATCGTATATTCGTGTGCAAATTTAGATAAATTTCACAATATAAATGAAATAATAACCATAAAAAATGCGCATATCAGACGAATAAATGATTTAGGGCAATTATGTCGAAAACAGGTACACTTATGTCGCACATAGGCAGTCACCCCCGCCGAGAGGGTGTTTTGCGCACCTGGGAGGCATCTTTTTAGGCGATTTGGAGAAAGAAAGCAAAATAATCAGCAAATGATTCGTCAGTTCGGTTTTAATTCTGTAACTTTGCCCGAATTATTTTTTTAGATGTACAAATCAAGTTTTTTATTTTTTAGATGAACGTAATTACGAAAACAGTATCATTGCCTGATGGAAGGACCATCAGCATTGAGACCGGGAAAGTGGCAAAGCAGGCCGACGGGAGCGTGATGCTCCGCATGGGCAACACCGTGCTCCTCGCCACTGTTTGTGCCGCAAAAGATGCAGTTCCCGGGACCGATTTCATGCCTTTACAGGTCGACTAC
>CADBLU010000247.1 GCA_902795605.1 uncultured Prevotellaceae bacterium
ATCACTCCCATCCTCGGCAGCTATGTCGACAATAAAGGCAAGGCTGCGTCGATGCTGGTGCTCGGCTCACTGCTGCTCATCGCTTGCCACCTCACCTTCGCCTTCGTGCTCCCCGCCTTCAAGGGCAATGCCATCGGCGGCGTGGCCGTGGCCTATATCACCATCCTCGTCCTGGGTGCGTCATTCTCGCTGGTGCCTGCCTCGCTGTGGCCCAGCGTGCCCAAGCTCGTGGAGCCCAAAATCATCGGTTCGGCCTATGCCCTCATCTTCTGGATCCAGAACATCGGCCTTTGGCTCTTCCCGCTCCTTATCGGCAAGGTGCTAGACAAGACCAACCCCGACATCGTCAACGGCCTGGAAAAAGGCACCATCACTGCCGAGCAGGCTGCCGTGAGCTATGACTACACGGCTCCCCTCGTGATGCTCGCCAGCCTCGGTGTGGCAGCCCTCGTCCTGGGCCTGATACTCAAGGTGGTAGACCGCAAGAAAGGTCTCGGACTTGAAGAGCCCAACATCAAGTAGGCACATCCATCTGTCCAACGACCAAGCAACCCTGTATGAAAGACTCTGTGATCGTCCTTTCGGGAGGCATGGACTCCGTCACGCTGCTCTATGACCGCCAGGAGCAGATAGCGCTGGCCGTCACCTTCGACTATGGCAGCAACCACAATGCACGCGAGGCCGACTGTGCAGCGCTCCACTGCCGACGGCTGGGCATCGAGCACCTCGTCATCCCACTGGCTTTCATCAGCCAATATTTCAAGTCGTCGCTGCTCGAGGGGGCCGACGCCATCCCCGAGGGCGACTACGCGGAAGACAACATGCTCTCCACCGTCGTGCCTTTCCGCAACGGCATCATGCTCGCCGTGGCGTGCGGCATCGCCGAGAGCAGAGGGCTCACCAAAGTGCTCATCGCCAATCATTACGGCGACCATGCCATCTATCCCGACTGCCGTGCCACGTTTATCCAACACATGTCGGAAGCCATGAAGGCCGGCACGTATATCGGAGTGGAAGTTGAGGCTCCCTATACCGGCATTGGCAAGGGCGACATCGCTGCCATCGGACGCCGCTTAGGCATCGACTACAGCGAGACCTACTCGTGCTATAAGGGAGGTGAGCACCACTGCGGGCGCTGCGGCACCTGCCTCGAGCGCAAGCAGGCCATGCGGGAGGCGGACATCGACGACCCCACCATCTACGACGATTAAGTTTGACCGGTTTGCCATGAAGTCTATCATCGCTCAAATAGCAGAGACGGAGCAACGCCTCGCGGTGCTTGAAGACCTTGTCGGGAAGAAGCAGGCGCAGGCGCAATCTCTGGCTGACACCAACCGCCGTCTCACCGAAGAGGCGGAACGGCTGAGGGCGAGAGTGGCACAACTGGAAGCGGAAGCGGCAGAGAGAGGACATCAGCTCGAAGAGAAGGATGAGCTCCTATGCCAACGCGACCGGCAGATAGACGAACTGAAGGCACAGGCTGCGCAAGAGCCCGCCTCTTCCGAACCGCTCCCCACGCCCTCCCGCCACGGCAGGAAAAGGCAAGGCAAAAAGAAGGCGGAGGAAGGCCGCAAAGTGCCAATCCAACTGATGATTCCCTTCGATTTCGACTGAATCACAGTCCCCCACCCCACGCACTCCATTTACATCTACCAAAAGAGGGAATGTCAAAAAATTGACATTCCCTCTTGGCTTTTTCAGAACCTTACATACTTCATTCAAATTCCGCAAGTCTGAAACACTTAATCACCTGTCACGGCATTGAGTTTCTTGAGCAATGCGAACATGACGATGGCACTGATGACACAGAGGGCGATGAGAATGCCCCAGTTGGCCATCAGAGGTATCTTGTTCCACAGCAGTGAAGGAATCGAGCTGAGGTAGTTGCCGATGGCCGTAGCCACAAACCAACCGCCCATCATCAGACCCTTGTATTTCGGAGGCGCCACCTTCGACACAAACGAAATGCCCATCGGCGAGAGCAGGAGTTCGGCAAACGTCAAGGTGAAATAGGTGGAGATCAGCCAACCCGGAGAGAGGATGTTCTGTGTACGCTCACCGAGGTCTTTCGGTGAAATTAAGTCAAACGAACCCATCGTAATCACCACAAAGCCCAAGGCTGCCACAAGCATGCCAAGCGCTATCTTCGTGGGTGCCGTAGGCTCTTTGCCCTTCTTGGCAAGGGCGCCGAAGATGGCGAGGCTGAACGGTGTGAGGGCCACCACGAAGAACGGGTTGAACTGCTGGAAGTCTGACGGCTGAGCCATCACGGGATTGCTCATGTGGCTGTAGAGGGCATAGGCGCCGCCCCAGAGCAGCAGTGTGGCGATGGCACACCCTGTCTTCACACGGGAGTTCTTCGTCTGGAAGAAACTGAATGCGGTATAGACGGAGACAGCTATCAGGAAGAGGCTCCAGATGTTGAATCCCACACGCATAGGACCGTGGACGGTCAGGTCGGTATACTTCTTGGCAAAGAAAGTGAGGGCCGAACCGTTCTGGTGGAAAGCCATCCAGAAGAAGATGACCACCGCGAAGACCAGCACGAGCGCCACAATCCTGTCCTTCGTCTGTTTCGGCGTAAGCTCCTCCACCGGAGCGGCAGCGGCCTTGGCCTGCTTGGCCGTCACGTCTGCGTGCTTGAACCACTTGCGGCATCCGAAATAAATGAGGATAGAGAGCACCAGCGAGATGCATGCCACACCGAAGCAGAGGCCATAGGCACCCGAGAGCGTGGTGAGGTATTCCGACGCACGGTCGCCATAGGTGGAGGGGTCAGGAGTGTAGGCAAAGCCGTATTTGCCTAAATAGGCATTGGTGATGGCCTTTGCCATCGAGGGTGCAAACATGGCGCCGATATTGATGGCCATGTAGAAAAGGCTGAAAGCGGAATCACGCTTGGCAGAATACTTCGGATCGTCGTAGAGATTACCCACAAGCACCTGCAGATTGCCCTTGAAAAGACCCGTGCCCACAGAGACGAGCGCCAAGCCGCCATACATGGCCAGCTTGCCAGTGATGTCGGCGCCGGTAGGGATGGCCAGGCTGAGATAGCCGAGGAACATCACCACGATGCCGATGACCACACATTTGCCGTAGCCGATCTTGTCGGCCACGATACCGCCTACCAGAGGCATGAAATAGACAGCGGCGAGGAAAATGGCATAGACCTGTCCGGCAGCTTCTTCGCCCCATCCGAACTTCGCCTGCATAAACAGAGCGAAAATGGCCAACATTGTGTAGTAGCCAAATCGCTCACCCGTGTTGGCCAACGCCAACGCATAAAGACCTTTCGGTTGTCCTTCGAACATAGATATAATGGTTTAATTGATGAAATTTCAAAAAAGTATGCTTCGTGGTAGTCGAGTAAGTGGAGGGACTTTCACCCTCCCTTCTCACGGAACCGTGCTTGACAGTCTCCCATCACACGGCTCTTCGTACTTAA
>CADBLU010000248.1 GCA_902795605.1 uncultured Prevotellaceae bacterium
ATAGAGATTCACAGTGGCAAAAACCGCATCGTGCGCCGTATCTTCGAGAGCCTGGGCTATCGCGTGGTCAAGCTCGACAGGGTGCAGTTCGCCGGTCTGACGAAAAAGAACGTGCGCCGTGGCGACTGGCGCTTCCTCACCGAGAAGGAAGTCGACATGCTCCGTATGGGCGCTTTCGAATAATCAATCTAAAAAATAACCATGAGGCATCCCGCATGCCTCTACCGACAGAAATGGAGACAATAAGCAGAACAAAGGTTGTCGACGTGCTCAAACGCACGGATTTCGGCAGCAGGGTCAATGTGAAAGGATGGGTGCGCACCCATCGCAGCAGCAAGTCCGTAGACTTCATCGCCGTCAACGACGGCTCCACCATCAAGAATGTGCAGGTGGTGGTCAATCCTGAGAAGTTCGACGCGGCACTGCTCAAGCAGGTGACCACCGGCTCATGCATCAGCGCCACGGGTGTGCTGGTGGAGAGCCAGGGCGCCGGACAGACGAGTGAGATACAGTGTGATGAGATAGAGGTGTACGGCACCTGCGGCAACGACTATCCGATGCAGAAGAAGGGCCAGAGCTTCGAGGTGATGCGCAAGAACGCTCACCTGCGCCTGCGCACCAACACCTTCGGCGCTGTCATGCGCATCCGCCACCATATGGCCATCGCTATCCACAACTACTTCCACAGTCACGGCTTCTTCTATTTCCATTCACCCATCATCACCGGCAGCGACTGCGAAGGCGCCGGCCAGATGTTCCAGGTGACGACCAAGAACCTCTACGACCTGCGCAAGGACGAGGAGGGGAAGATTATCTACGACGACGACTTCTTCGGCACACAGACATCGCTCACCGTGAGCGGTCAGCTCGAAGGTGAGCTGGGGGCCACCGCCCTCGGCGCCATCTACACCTTCGGACCCACCTTCCGTGCCGAGAACTCCAACACGCCGCGTCACTTGGCTGAGTTCTGGATGATTGAGCCCGAGGTGGCTTTTATCGGCATCAACGAACTGATGGACCTCGAGGAGGACTTCATCAAGTATTGTGTGAAATGGGCGCTCGACAACTGCCAGGACGACCTCGAGTTCCTCAACAAGATGGTCGACAAGACATTGCTGCAACGCCTGCACTCTGTGCTCGAGGGAAGCTTCGTGCGTCTGCCCTATACCGAGGGTATCCGCATCCTCGAAGAGGCCGTGGCCGCCGGACATCAGTTCGAGTTCCCCGTCAGTTGGGGCATGGACCTCGCCTCCGAGCATGAGCGCTACCTCGTGGAGGAGCATTTCAAGCGTCCGGTCATCATGATCGACTATCCGAAGGACATCAAAGCCTTCTATATGAAGATCAACGAAGACGGCAAGACGGTGCAGGGCACCGATGTGCTGTTCCCGCAGATCGGCGAGATTATCGGCGGCAGCGTGCGTGAGGAGAACCTTGAAAAACTGGAGGCAGAGATTGTCCGCCGCAACATTCCCAACAAGGATATGTGGTGGTATCTCGACACCCGGAAATATGGCACCTGCCCGCATGGAGGCTTCGGCCTTGGTTTCGAGAGGCTCATCCTCTTCGTCACCGGCATGCAAAACATCCGCGACGTCATCCCATTCCCCCGCACTCCTAAGTCGGCCGAATTTTAGTATGAATTTGAATCCCCGCTTTGCGCTGTCGCAGAGTGGGGATTTTGATAGGATGGAAGCGAGGAAATATCCGTCTGCCGACCTCTCTGCCGCCGTGTGGTATTGATTCAGAAGTGTGTCGCTTTTTAGTGTAAAAAGTGCACTTTTTGTGTGAGAAGTTCTCATTTTAAGTTAATTTTTACTAAATGGAGAGGGTCGGTAAAACGTATTTCAGCAAATATGATTATTTTTGTAAAATCCAAAGTTGTAGTGATTACAATGAGCCTAAAAAAGTGTCATTTTGGCATTACTATTAATTTAAAACTTCTATTTAATGAAAAAGTTTTTTATTGCCTCATTGCTTATTCTTTGTACGCTCGGCATCAATGCTGACCCGGTATCAAAGGAAGTTGCCGTCAAGAAAGCTTCCGCATTTATGTCGGAGAGAGGTGACGGCGCAGGAAGTTTGTCGCTCGTCTATCAGGGCAACCAGACATCTGTGGGAAGGGGAGCTCCGGCTGCCTCAGCCTATTATTATATATTTAATAAAGGTGAGGACAAGGGCTTTGTCATTGTCGCTGGCGACGACTATGCCGAGGATATTCTCGGATATAGCGACACCGGTTCCTTCGACCCGGCAGACATCCCTGACAACCTGCGTGAGTGGCTCGACTTCTATACTGAGGAAATCGACCTGGCACGACAGTTGGACTCAGAGACGCTATCGATGGCCAAGGTGAAGGCCGCGTCGGTCACCAATACCTCGTTTCCGGAGGTGGAGCCGTTTGTCAAGTCGCATTGGCATCAGCACGAACCCTTTAACAACAAATGCATCAACACCCTCGGCTACCGCTCTGTGGTGGGTTGTGCCGGCGTAGCTTTGGCACAGGTGCTCAACTATTATAAGTATCCCACTGCTTCTACTTCCGTGGTTCCCGGCTATGGCGGCTACGCATCGCTGAAAGCCACCACATTCAATTGGAGTCTGATCAAGGAGAACTATACCTACAGCGGCAGTGAGACATCCGCGGAGTTGGAAGCCTTGGCCAAACTGATGCTGTATTCCGCCAGAGCCGTGCAGACCTCCTTCGGTCCTGAGACATCGTCGGGATATGTGGGCATGATGCCTGTGGCACTGCATTCATATTTCGGCTACAGCGACTCTGCCGTCGATATCATGCGTGAGAAATTCGATAACGAGACATGGCAGAATGTCCTGCTTGAGGAGATTTTGGAAGGTCGTCCTGTCGTCTATAGCGCCATGCGCTATGGAGGCAATGGCCACGCTTGGATTCTTGACGGTTTCGACGGCAAAGATATGTTCCACTGCAACTGGGGCTGGGGCGGCCAGGGCGACGGCTACTACCGTATGTCGGCCTTCAATCCCTATGTGCGGGGAGCGATTAACAGCACCAACGGAAGCTATTCCCTGGATCAGCGTGCTGTCGTGGGCATCAGTCCCAATCAGGTGACGTTCAAGAACGCTGTGGCTGAGAGCGGCATCATCGCCAAGGATTTCTATCTCAGCGAATACCCCTCAAAGGCCAAACTCGCTACGGGCACTTACACGCTCAGCGCCAAGAACGGCTTGAACGGCATCTATATGTATTACGCCTATCGCAAGACGGGTGTGGAGAAGGCCTACGATTTGGGCGTCGGTATCTTCAAGGGTGACAAGTTGCTCACCTTGAATGGTGTGGAACAGGTGAAGATTGTTCATGAGGGTTATTCCTCCGCCTCCACCTATTGGTTTGCCAAGTGGTTCTGGCTCAGTGGCCTGGGTGTGGGTCTGCCCGACGGCTCCTATGTGCTGAAGGGTGTCGACCGTGCGACGGGCACCAAGACCTGGGTGCCCAGTGGCTACTCCACCGACTATTATATCACGCTGACAGTGAAAAACGGTGTGGTGACAGCCAAGACAGTCAACGACACATCTCTCTCCACGCTGAAGGTGACAAAGGCTGTCCAGAATTTCGAGGAGAACGATCCGAACACGAAGCACATGACCTTCACCATCAAGAATACCGGTAGCAAGATCTTCAACTCCGTCGTCACTCTGTTGGTAGACGGCTATAAACGCACGAGCGAGGGTATCTACATCGGTGCTGGTGAGGAAAAATCGTTCGACTTCTATTTCTCCGCGACCAACGGCTCACACACCATTTCTCTCAGAAATGCCAACAACCAGAGCGTTTACAGTGGAACCCACACTCTCTACGAATCGAGCACCTTCCCGGAACTCACCTTGGTGTCGAGCAGCGTGAAGAACATCAGTGGCAACGTGATGCTCGGCAGACAAATCGACTGCAGCATGACGCTGAAGAATGGCACCAAGAAGGTCTACAACTATGACATGAATGTCACGATGGGTGTCGATGTCGTCAAAGGAGAGAGCAACTCCTACCTGGAGTACAACACGACCATTCCTGTGAGCATCCCTGCCGGCAAGACGGTCACCGTCAAATTCAATCATATGATGTCGGTTGGTGATAACTTCTATCTGAGAATCTCCGACCCCAATAAGACGTATGTCAATGTAGGAAAGACGACTGTCGCTCCTGCCATCGTCTACTGGAATGCCGACGGTGAGCGCACGGCTGTGGCTCCCGTCACATCCTATACCGTGCCTTCGAGCGCTGTGGCTGTGAGCTTCGAGGAAATCAGCAACCTCGCCTCAATGACCATCAAGGCCAACAGCAATCCCAATACGATTTACTACCTCGACCGCAACGCCGCCGTTCCCGCAGCCATCAAGTCGAAGAATGTGGTCAATGAGTATAGTGCCGGCACCATCACGATCAACGGTAATTATGACTTCCTCGTGCCGCAGTCCTTCACTGCGCAGAAGATCACTTATACCTGTACTCCTTCGCTGACCTATGACGGAAAGGCAGGATGGCAAGGCATCGTCCTTCCGTTTGCAGTTGAGAAAGTCACCGCTGCCAGCAAGGCCGTCGACTGGTGCCGTGGCACCTCCGACACTGACAAGGACTTCCTCGTCAAGGAGTATATCGGCGACACAGGCACAGGTGTGGAGTTTGGCAATGTCAAGACATGGGTGGCAGGCACTCCCTATATCATGGCTGTGCCAAAGGCACTTGTGGGCAAGAGCATGGTGTTCAGCGCCGCCAACGCCTATGTGGCCAATACCTTGGTCAACAAGGTGAGGAGCACGAACTATGAGTTTGGAGGTGTCACAGGCACCACCACACTGTCAGATGTCTATACCCTCAATGCCAAGGGAAGCGGATTCCTGCTGTCGAACTCTGCCAAAGTCAAGGGCGGTAGTGTCTTCTTCCAACCGACTGTCAACAATTCGCTGCGTCCCGCTTCTATCTCCATCGCAGGAGGTGAGGTGCCTATCGTCATCGGCGACTTCGACGGTGATGGAAACATTACCGTTTCCGACATCGTCTCACTGGTCGACCTGATCAACAGAGGCACTACCAGCGGCAACGTTGATATCACGATCTATGATGCCAACCGCGACGGTGAGGTCACGGTGACCGACATCATGAGTCTGGTGAATACAGTGTTGGAGCAGGCAAAGCAAAACAAGCAGTAGTCTTCTCCGTATCGGATATATTATCACTCCGCCATGTCCCGTCAGGATATGGCGGAGTGATTTTTTTCTTTTCTCTCCTTTTCTTTTCCTTCTCGCCTTCTCTCTAAAAGCAACGGTTTTAGACTTTTATGATTTTGCAGACTCTCTAATTTTTAGGTCATCCGACAGGAATCTTTCCAAATTGCTTTGCAGCATCAGCATTTTTTCGTAATTTTGCACCGCTTAATCCCATCTTTGCGCTTGTGGCGGAATTGGCAGACGCGCCAGACTTAGGATCTGGTGTCTTATGACGTGAAGGTTCGAGTCCTTTCAGGCGCACAAGTCAGACAAAGAGGAGTTTTTCTCAGATTTCTCCTCTTTTTCATTTTTGCAAATACTTGATATTCTTTGTATTACAGCAAGTGCCCGATTCTCTTGCTCGGTTCGATAACCACCAATTTCCTTGTCCCAAAAAATTCCGTTAGGAAAGAGCAAATTTTGCAGTTTTTGACTTGTTTCAAGCGTTCCGTTTTTCCACAAATTGACTAAATTACAGCACATTACAAAGATTTCGTCAATCCTTGTTTCAAGGTTCGATAAATCCTGATTACATTCTGATAACTGAAGGTCAATTCCCTGCAAATCTTCTTGAAGTTTTGCCATAGTGATTTCAAAGGTTTCTTCATCTATCATGTCAGTAGCATACTTGATGCGACATTTCTTCATTTTGCCCTCGCACTCACTCTTTTTCTTTTTCAATGACGATAATGCAGCCTTTTGTTCCTTTTGGTCAGTGCTTATGATATTACCTATTACATCCCTAAACACACTAACTAGCTCCAACGGAATATTATAGGTACGTAGAAGTTCCTCAAATTTGCGATGCATCTTCTTAGCCGACACATTGGTCTTGCAACCATCAACATTGCATTTGTAGTAGTCTATACCCTTTTTCTTAACGGTGTATGCCGTGAAATAAGTTCTGTCTATCCAACAACGCACAAAACGTTTAAGTGGAAATCTCGGTGTTTCTTTCCTATGCTTATATACACCGGAGCGACCTTTCAAAATTTCTTGTACCCGAAGGAAATCCTCTCTTGAAACGATTTTAGGATGTTTTCCCTCTACAGGTTCATAATCCAACATCTTATTAACAATAAGCCCCGAATAAAAGGGATTAGTCAATATCTCTTGCAAGCGTTGTTTCCTTAAATGCAAACCGTGAAGTGCAAGCCTTTTCAGAATGTCGCAATTTGCTACACCTTGCAATTTCCATTGGAATGCCTTACGAATTAAGTAACCATCTGAATTGATGGTAAAGGTAGAGTTAACCCACATTGCAGCTATGAGCTACGTAACTCCCTGTTTCTCAGGAGGCGATTTTTTTGGAGGTGGTTTTAGGGGTACCACAGAT
>CADBLU010000249.1 GCA_902795605.1 uncultured Prevotellaceae bacterium
CCTGCGCGACTTCTTCACCATGGGCCAACTCGTGGCCTACGACGCCCTCTCACGCAACGAGAGCTGCGGCGGCCACTTCCGTGAGGAATACCAGACTGAGGAAGGCGAGGCCAAGCGCGACGATGAGAACTACTTCTATGTGGGTTGCTGGGAGTATCAGGGCAGCGACGACAAAGCCCCTGAACTCATCAAGGAACCTCTGGAGTATGAGGCAATCAAAGTGCAGACCAGAAATTACAAGAATTGATTTAGTAGATTAGGATATTGGTCGTTTAGTCGTTTAGGGATATTAGAAATGGAGACGCATAAGGACTTGCGAGTTTGGCAACAGAGCATGGAGATGGTCACATTAATATATAAAATGACCAAAGCTTTTCCAAAGGACGAAATTTTTGGATTAGTTTCTCAAATGCGACGTGCCGCGATTTCTGTCCCCTCTAACATCGCCGAAGGGTATGCTCGAGGAACGGATAGAGAGAAACTGCGCTTTCTTCGTATCTCTTCTGGCTCGATTTCCGAAATTGAGACTCAATTGACGCTGAGCCTAAATTTAGAATATATCGGTCAGGAAACCTATGACAAACTGTCTAATCAGATGACATCCCTTTGGAAGCAATTGAATGCTCTTATTTCTTCCATAAAGAAAAGGCTTAATCCACAAGACCAACCACCATTCTAACTTTCCCAAACGACCAAACGACCAACCCCCAAAACGACCAAAAAACAAAACAACCAAACAACTATGGCAAAAAATATTTCATTCACGATAAAATTCTGGCGGCAGAACGGACCCCGTGAGAAAGGGCATTTCGATACACACGAGATGAAAGACATCCCCGACGACACCTCATTCCTTGAGATGCTCGACATCCTCAACGAGGAACTCATCAACGAGGGCAGAGAGCCGTTCGTCTTCGACCACGACTGCCGTGAAGGCATGTGCGGCATGTGCTCACTCTATATCAACGGCACACCCCACGGAAAGACCGAGCGCGGTGCCACCACATGCCAGCTCTATATGAGACGGTTCAACGACGGCGATGTCATCACCGTAGAGCCCTGGCGCTCCGCAGGCTTCCCGGTCATCAAAGACTGTATGGTAGACCGTAGCGCCTTCGATAAAATCATCCAGGCCGGAGGATACACCTCCGTGCGCACAGGACAGGCACA
This sequence comes from uncultured Prevotellaceae bacterium, assembly GCA_902795605.1. Taxonomy (GTDB): domain Bacteria; phylum Bacteroidota; class Bacteroidia; order Bacteroidales; family Bacteroidaceae; genus Prevotella. Next base: position 1,171 of record CADBLU010000249.1, read on the forward strand.
GGACGCCAACGCCATCCTCATCCCCAAGCAGAATGCCGACGAGGCCATGGACTGCGCCTCGTGCATCGGCTGCGGCGCTTGTGTGGCTGCCTGCAAGAACGGCTCCGCCATGCTCTTCGTCAGCTCGAAGGTCAGCCAACTGGCTCTCCTCCCGCAGGGCCGTCCCGAGGCTGCCAAGCGTGCCAAGGCCATGATGGCCAAGATGGAAGAACTCGGTTTCGGCAACTGCACCAACACCCGCGCCTGCGAGGCTGTGTGCCCGAAAAACGAGACCATCGCCAACATCGCCCGCCTCAACAGAGAGTTTATCAAAGCCAAACTCGCTGACTAAAAACTGTCAGACTAAAAAAATCCGGCCAAGAAATCTTGGCCGGATTTTTTTCTAGAGAGTCTAGATTTTTCTAGAGTATCTAGTTTTTCCAGATTTTATGAGCGCCCTGTCACTATCTTTTTGATTTCATTGAGCTTATTGAGGGCCTCAATGGGGGTGAGCTGATTGATGTCGAGGCCCAGAATCTCATCGCGCACCTGAGAGAGCACAGGATCGTCCAACTGGAAAAAACTCAATTGCATCCCTTCGCGCGACTGGTTGAGAGCCTGAGCCGACGGCTTCGCCACACTTCCCACACCGCTGTTGTCGGCCTCCAACTGCTTCAAGATGACGTTGGCACGCCGCACGATGCTCTTCGGCATACCTGCTATCTCAGCCACATGGATACCGAAAGAGTGCTCCGAACCGCCACGCATCAGTTTTCGCAGAAAAATCACTTTGTTGTCGATTTCCTTCACACTCACATTATAGTTCTTGATACGGGAGAAATTCTTCTCCATCTCATTCAACTCATGATAATGGGTGGCGAAGAGTGTGCGAGCACGCGCACGCGAGTGCTCATGCAGATACTCCACGATGGCCCATGCGATGGAAATACCGTCGTAGGTAGACGTGCCGCGACCCAGTTCATCGAAAAGCACCAGCGACTTCGGCGTCACGTTGTTGAGAATGTTCGAAGCCTCGGTCATCTCCACCATGAATGTAGACTCTCCCACGGAAATGTTGTCGGAGGCACCCACACGCGTGAAAATTTTGTCCACCACACCCACACGCGCTTGCTCAGCAGGCACGAAACAACCTATCTGGGCCATCAGTACGATGAGCGCCGTCTGTCGCAGCAACGCCGACTTTCCCGCCATATTGGGACCGGTGATGATAATGATCTGTTGCCGCTCGTTGTCGAGCAGGATGTCGTTAGGCACATAGCGCTCTCCCAACGGCAACTGTTGTTCGATGACAGGATGGCGCCCCTGACGGATGTCTATCACCTCAGAGGTGTCTATCTGCGGACGGATATACCCGTTCTGCTCCGAAGCCACGGCAAACGACAGCAGACAGTCGAGACGCGCGATGACATTCGCATTGATCTGAATGGCAGGGATATATTCCTGCACAGCAGTCACCAGATCGTTGAACAGTTGGGTCTCCAATGCCACAATCTTGTCTTCCGCACCGAGGATTTTCTCCTCATACTCCTTCAGTTCCTGAGTGATATAGCGCTCCGCCTGTGCCAGTGTCTGCTTGCGCACCCACTCTGCCGGCACATTGTCTTTATAGGTGTTGCGCACCTCAAGATAATAGCCGAAGACATTGTTGTAGCCGATTTTCAGCGACGAGATGCCCGTGGCGGCAGCCTCACGCTCCTGGATTTTCAACAGATAGTCCTTGCCGCTATAGGCGATATCGCGCAACTCATCGAGTTCGCTGTTCACACCGCTGCTGATGACATTGCCTTTGTTCACCTGCAGTGGCGGGTCATTTTTGATTTCACGACCGATACGGTCGCGGATGGGCCGACAGATGCTCATCTGGTCTCCGATATGTCGAAGAGCCTCGTTGTCGGCATTCATACAAGCCGCCTTGATGGGTTCCAGCGCCTGCAGCGCCACCTTCAACTGCACAATCTCACGCGGAGACACCCTACCTGTCGCCACTTTCGAGATGATACGCTCCAAGTCGCTGATGAGATGCAGCTGCTCGTCGACCAACTGCCTGAAGTCGGGATGTCTGTAGAAATATTCCACCACATCGAGCCGGCTGTTGATGGGCTTCACGTCCTTCAGGGGAAAGACCACCCAGCGGTGGAGCATACGTCCGCCCATGGCAGTGATGGTCTTGTCGATGACCTGCAAGAGCGACGAACCGTCCTCCTGCATCGCATTGAGCAGTTCGAGAGAGCGGATGGTGAACTTATCGAGCCGCACGAATTTCTCCTCCTCAATGCGTGAGATAGAGGTGATATGCCTGATCTGCGTGTGCTGCGTAAGTTCCAGATACTGCAGGATGGCTCCTGCCGCCACCACACCATTCACCAAATGGTCGATGCCGAAACCTTTCAGATTCTTCGTCTGGAAATGGTTGAGCAGTTTCTCACGTCCTGTCTGCTCGGTGAACACCCACTCATCCAACTCAAACACGCACATTTTCGTACCGAAATAGCGCTCAAAATCTGACTTGCGCCCGCGGTCGTAGAGCACCTCCTTGGGCTGGAAATTCCCCATCAGTTTCTCCACATAGTCATAGGTGCCTTCACCGGTGAAAAACTCACCCGTGGAGATATCGAGAAAAGCCACTCCGCAGGCTGCCTTGCCGAAATGCACGGCAGCCAGGAAGTTATTCTCCTTATAGTTGAGCACATTGTCGCCCATGGCCACACCAGGCGTCACCAATTCGGTGATTCCCCGCTTCACCAGTGTCTTCGTCAACTTCGGGTCCTCCAACTGGTCGCAGATGGCCACACGCCGACCCGCACGGATGAGTTTTGGCAGATAGGTGTCGAGCGCATGATGCGGAAAACCGGCCATCTCCGTCGTACCCGTCGAACCGCCATTGTTGCGGCGCGTCAGCGTGATGCCTAAAATCTTTGCCGCTGCCACGGCATCCTCACAATAGGTCTCATAGAAGTCGCCGCAACGAAACAGCATCAGCGCATCAGGATGCTTTGCCTTCAACGTGAAAAACTGCTTCATCATCGGGGTGAGTCCGCTCTCTTTCTTTGCCATCTCTCAGTATAGAATTTCTTGTTTGCTGTTCTTCAGTGTCTTGGCTGCAAAAATAATCAAAAATAATTGGAATTCATCTTCTTTTGCAAGGAATCACATCGTTTTCCATAAAAGTTATCCACATCATTGTGGATAACTATAAGGATAAGTGTGTGGATAAACGTCCTTTTAAGGAACAGGTTTTCCACAGACCCACAAAGTTCACTTTTACCTGTGGATAATCCCGATGTTTTACCATCGGTTATCCATCTGTTTTCTACAATTCCTACAATTATCATGTTTTCCACTGATAGTTATACACCACATCAACATCTTGTGGATAACTCTATAATCGTCTGAATGTCAGAAATAAAATATCACCAAAAGGATATTGATAACTATTCATAACTTTGGATAACTCAACAAATCGACTTTTTCCACAGTTTTATCCACTTTTCCATATCCCATCATCCTTATATTTTCTTTTTTTATTTAAGAAAGAAGAAATAATAATAATAATAGCCGAGTTTAGGCATCTGTAGGAGTTTAGGAGTTTAGACAATAGTTCTTCTGTAGTCTGTAGGAGTTTAGGAGTTTGGGAGATTAGGAGTTTAGACAATAGTTCTTCTGTAG
>CADBLU010000250.1 GCA_902795605.1 uncultured Prevotellaceae bacterium
ATAGCCCGCTATACTCCCTTTTCGACTTACACTCTGCTCTCGACTAAAAATCAAAAATCGTCTCGACATAATTAATAGAACCTACCTATAAATAAAGACTGACTGTATTTCATTTCGCAAACATCAATGACATGATCACCACGACATAAGAGCAGGTCTATCTGTGCTCCTGGCCACTCCGTGCCATCTTTATCCGTATGTTTTGCTATAGACCTTTTTCTTCACAGATGTTATTTAGAATGTGCTGCTCATATTCGCGGCCAATGATACGATTGTCAGTCATAAAACTGTTGTATATATATTCATTGCAAAAGTAATAATATCTTTTCAAACATGCAAGCATAATGTCTCCGAAACCATATTTTTTTTAGTGTTTCGGATGAAATATAATTTAAAATGCATCCGAAACAATACTTTTTTATACGTTTCGGATAGCTTATAGTTACTATTTATTCAACTTCCGCAAGTTCAATCGCATTTAATGACCAGGGAAACACGGAGAGATGATGCTCGTACTCATGTAGGGGCAAATTTTATGTATGTCCACAGAACCAACACTCATTGTACAGGTTGAGAGTGAAATAAAATCAAAAACCGCTGACGCTTAAGAAAAAGAATAAAAAGATTTTAAAAATATCTTGTCAAAACCATCTCACCATAAACGCATAGTCGCTAAAGAAAAATGCCTATAGGCATCTCAAAAAAGAAGAAAAAGTCCTTGACAAGGCAGTAGTATCCATTGTTTTTTCCCCTTTTTGCGAACGCCTTTAGGCGTTTTTTTCTTGAGCGCCAGCGATTTACGAATGTCAGCCAAATATGTTTTTTCAAAGCGGAGCGGTTTTTGATTTTCTCTTCTCAATAACAGGAATTGAACTTACGGAAGTTGAATTACTATTTATTCAAGTTTCTTGAGTTCAAGCCTTCCGAAAAGAAGAGATCATTATAAAAACCGCTACGCATGTTTGCCACGACAAGAGGCGGGGTGTTTGCAGGGCGAACGATAGCGGGAGCCGTCGGTAACAAATGAGGCCGACTGAGCACCGCCATGCTTGCACCACCAATCAAGGGGACAGGTTTTTGATGATGAATTTGTAAAATTCAATCAAAAACCTGTCCCCTTGATTGGTGTTTATGAAGCACATTAAAAAGGATTGGAGCTGACAGCGTCTTGCAGATTGTTCGGGAGTGCATGGCGGTTGAGGAAGAGGTAGGTGGTGTTCAGCGCCATATAGTCGCGCGACATATACCAGATGCCCTTGTATTGGCCGCTCTTGCCCCATGAGTTCTTCACCAGGTAGAACGGTTTCCCTTGCTCGTCAACGGCCTTGCCGTAGACGACCATCACATGGTCGTAGGTGAACCGCCAGTCGTTCCACTGCTCCTGCCGCAGTTGCTGTGTGGGCTTGACGCCATCCGGCAGCATGGCCAGTCCCGTGCGGGTGAAGTCACCTGTCACGTCGCCTCCCCAAGCCACCGTATAGCCTGCGTCCAATGCCTTGTCGAGAGCGTCCATCAGCTGTTCGATGGGGATATTGTAGCTGGGCTTCAGCCGCCATTTGTAGGGAGCCTCGATGATGAACCACTTGTTGAACGGGTGATGTGTGTAACTTGTCAGGCTCACGTAATCATCGAGGTTGAGGCCCAGGGATTCCGCAAAAGTTTTCGGGGTGTAGGTCTTCCCTTGATATGTGAACGATTCCGGGCAGCGGCCGATATAGCGTTCGATGACCGTCAGCACGCTGTCTTGCCAATGGGGTAGGGGCGCTTTGGCGTCTTTGACAACGATGCCGCTTACCTTGCTCTCCAGTTCGGGGAAGAACACCTTGAAGTTGGCCAGCGAGTCACCCGTCAGTGAACCAGGTGCCGGCATGGCGTTTTCAGGACAGATGCCGTGGGTGCGCATCACCTCGAGGACATCATCGCACGAGCCACCCTCAGAGATCTGGCTGTAGCCGTGCATGCGCACATAGTGTGTGGCGCAGTCCATGTAGTCTTTGTTCACCACAAACATCTCGCACAGGTCGTAAGTCTTCCCCGTGAGCCGTAGTATCTCACTCTCGAAGTATCCCAACGTGGCATAGGCCCAGCAAGTGCCGCTGCGATATTGGTTTTTTATGCTCGTTATCGGGTTCTCCTTCAGTGTCCGGAAAGTCTTTTTCGCATCAGAGGCGATCGCGTTCCGCTGCAGGTTCTCCTGCGCCGATGCTGCCGAAGCCATCAGTATCACTGCTATGGCTATTACTGCTCTCTGTACTTTTTTCATCATTCTGAGTTCTCCTTTATATCGTTATAAGATGTTTCATATTAAAGGTCAGCCTACGGCAATGAGGAGTAAAGCCAAGAGTCCGGCCAGGACCTTTAGGATGACGATGAATGCTCTTTTCATTTTCACGATTTTTTGATTGAAATGTTATTTTGTGTAACCATTCAGCGATTATTGTTTTTTACACAAATTCCCACGAATTTATCAAAAATTTCAACAATTGTTTGGTGTAGTTCATATAATTCCTCCAAATTTTGCATGCTTGTAAGAAAAATTTCCGTATAATTATATGGCAATTATATGTTTTAGTGCTATTCGCTGAACTGTTACTATTTAACGTAGGCGGCGTGCATCATGTTGGCGTTGCGCGTCTTCATCTCCGTTTATTTCACTTCATGCTCTTGGATGGCCTTGCCCGAACCCCAGGCATCGCCGACCTTCTCGCCCACCACACGGTAGGTGTTCTTGGAAGAGTCGAAGATGACAGGCTGCAGTTTGCCGAGGTCGATGTTGCCCTCCTCGTCGAGGATGCTCTCA
>CADBLU010000251.1 GCA_902795605.1 uncultured Prevotellaceae bacterium
GTTTGCACGGAATTTAAGCTTCGCTTGAATGTCGGCTGCACCTCAGCAATTGAAGCAAGCTTCATTGCATTCGGTTTGCACGACATTTGAACATTGACCTTTGGTCGAAGTTGCTCACGCTCGGCAGACTTCAAGCAAGCTTGATCTGCTCTCGCTCAATCGCAACATTGACCTTCGGTCGAAGTTGCTCACGCTCGGCAGACTTCAAGAGAGAGGAAAGTGAAACAAAAACACTGTTAAAAGAGTAAATGATATGCCGAACAACGGATGGCCGCTGACGCTGGTCAGTACGGCCCTGCATTTTCTTGTCGACGGGCTGTGCCTCTGTGCTCTTATGCTCCTGGTGCCGTGGACGGATGCCAGTCAGGTGTTGGGCGTGCTCCTCACCTACAATGTGATGGCGTTCGCGTCGCAGCCGCTCACCGGCATCATGGCCGACAAGGTGAGAGGCTTGCACTGGATGCTCTTCGCTGCAGGGGTGCTCTTCGCCTTGTCGGTGATGGCTATCTCGCTGCTTCTGACGTTGTGGGCATGGCCGCCGGCGTGGTGTGTGTGGGCGGTTGCCTTCACCCTCGGCTGCGGCAACTCCCTCTTCCATGTGTGGGGCGGCAAACTGGTGGTGCTGCGGCAGGGCAACGATATGCGTCCCATCGGCGTGTTCGTGTCGAGCGGTGCCCTTGGGCTCTCGGTGGGTATAGCATTCTGCTCCTGGCCACTGCTCTTCACGTTTTTGCTGGCTTTCTGTCTTTTGTCGGCAGTGGCCGTGAGGACGGATATGGTGCTTGGCCGGTGTATGGCAGGCAGTGTTCACCGACACGGTCTTATGCTGCGCCCTCTCTGGGTGTGTGGGGCTTTGCTTGCCCTCATCATCGTGGTGATGTTCCGCTCCTATGTGGGAGAGTGCTTCTCATCGGGCATCGTCAAGACGCCGCGCACGATGCTCCTGTTGATAGGCGCTGTCGCCATGGCGGGCAAGATGGCCGGGGGGTGGCTGGCATGCCGCCTGGGCATTGTCAGGTCGATGACCTTTGTCATTGTGGCCGCCGTGGCCTGCTTCTTCTTTCGTCAGTCCGGGGTGGCCGTGCTGCTGCTCGGACTGCTGATGATCAACTGCACCATGCCCGTCACACTCTATTTGGCCAACGTGGTGCTCAAGGGTAGGGAAGGACTCGCCTTTGGCCTGTTGGCGGCGGCGCTGCTCCCGGGATATCTTTTGGCGGTGATGTGAGATGGATGGCAGAGAGATGGTCTTGTGGTTGGCGGCGGCGCTTGTCCTGACGATAGTGATAGAGTACGGGGTGCTGCGGTTGCTCGGAGAGCGGAGCAGGCGGGTGCTGCTCTCGTCGGTTGTTGTCAATGTGCTCACCAACGTGCCCCTGAATATCTATTTGCTGACTGTCGGCACAGGATGGGACAGCCTCTTTCTGGGCGAACTGCTTGTATTGGCCGTTGAGACCTTATGGTATTGCTATTTCGTCGGGCAGTGGATACGGGCACTCATCTACAGTTTGTTTTGCAACATTGTCAGTTTTATGACAGGAGCTCTCATCCAACTGCTGGTCCTCTATTTTCTCAATGCATAGTCTTACGCTGTCAGATGGAGACGATTCTTATGATGAAACAATGTCAAATTTTATTATTGGATTATTAGAATGAACGAGAACGAAATCAACAATTTTCCCTCAGGAAGCGATTCTATGTCCACAGATGGGATGAATCATCCGATGTCGGACAATCCTGCGGAGCCGGTACCGCCATCGTCTGACGATCATGAAGGGAACGAGTCAAAGGAAGGGCTTTCATTTAATTGGTTGAACCTTGTTATAGGAGTGGCCATTTGTTTTTGGTGGTCTGAGGGAGGAAATGTGTTCAGTGAAAACTGGACTTCTTATCTCTTCCTGTGTGTCGTAGTTGTCATTCACGAACTGGGCCATGTGATTGCCGGCAAGTCTTTCGGATGCTATATCAAGGAGATGCAGGTGTTTTTCCTCTCGTTTGTAAGTTACAAACCCAAACGGACTCCTGAAGGCAGCTCATGGCGGGATATCAAATGGAGTCTGGGTGTCCTTCCTTTGGGCGGTGTCACTGTCTTCAAGTCGCGGGGGGCAGATGGCGGAGATAATGTGGGTGACTTATCTGCCACCTCACCTTATATTGAAGACAAACCTGCGTGGCAACGTCTGCTTATCTCTGCTGCCGGGGTGCTGTTCAATATCGCCACTTTTCTCATTCTCTATTTCGTCTTGCCACACATTTCTGATGAGTGGTATGAATTTTTATGGCCGCTGACAGCATTGTCTCTTATATTAGCGGTATTGAACATCCTGCCCATCTACCCTCTCGACGGTGGGGCAATCGTATTTGCGCTCTTCGAGATAATCACAGGCAAGAAACCGTCGCCGGGATTCACCACGGCTTGCGGATGGATAGGCTTTATCATTATTGTCTTGTTCTTCTGGGTGTTCCCTGAGTGGTTGGACGGCATTTTGGAAAGTGTATTCAGGTCATTATTTTGACGTAAGTTCCGCATGCGCATGGTTCTAAATTCTTGGAGTTAAGTCACTGGTAAGAAAAGGTGGCTGGCGCCGAGCATATCTGTTCACATTCTCTCAACTTGCGATAGATGCACAGATTAAGTCGTTGAAAATTTGGAAAATTCGTGTGATTGTCATATTTTTGCAAGACCGAAACCATGTGCCATGTTTTAACATCAGACAGCCCATGACTACCGAGCAGCAGAAACCCAAGCGAATCCCCTATGGGAAACAGAACTGGGAGGACGTGCGCCTCTCCAACTTTTATTATGTCGACAAGACTCATTTCATCCCTGAGATAGAGGCCTCTAATGAGTATTTCTTTTTCATCCGCCCTCGTCGCTTTGGCAAGACTCTGCTGATGAGTATGCTCAGGCAATATTATGACGTAGCGAAGGCCGACAGTTTCGATCGCCTCTTCGGCGACTTATGGATAGGGCAGCATCCCACAGAGGCCCACAACTCCTACCTGGTGCTCTATCTTAATTTCTCCGCCTTCTCAGGTGATTTGGATGGATATAAGGAGCGGATGGACGGTTACTGCCGCATACAGTATGAGGGGTTCGTCGAGGACTATGCAGAATTCCTTCCTGCCAATGCGATGGATATTCTCCGTGCCGAGAAGGGTGCAGCCAATCAGTTGGCTGCCCTTGCGCGCATTTGCGACAAAGCAGGGAAACAGATGTACTTGCTCATCGACGAGTATGACCACTTCACCAACATCATCCTTTCCGATCCTGGCACGGAGCGGGGATACAAGGCTGAGACACACGGCACCGGAGCCTTCCGCGCCTTCTTCAATGCCGTCAAGGCGGGCGCTGTCACCGCTATTAAGCGGCTCTTCGTCACCGGCGTGAGTCCCGTGACGATGGACGACTTGACCAGTGGTTTCAATATCGGCACCAACTATACCATGAATGCCAAGTTCAACGCCATGGTGGGCTTCACCGAAACGGAGGTGCGAGAGATGCTCGACTACTACCGGCAGTTCTATCCCTTCCGCCACACCACCGACGAACTGCTCGAAATCATGAA